>DAINBS010000001.1:0-42498 GCA_036732805.1 Gemmatimonadales bacterium
GCCGGTGGATCAGCGGCGGCTTCCGGGTGAGTCTCTCGCCGAGGCGCTCCGCCGTCACCCCACCCGACGAGCGGCTTCGGGCAACCGTGCGCCTGCCGAGCCTCATCCCCGCGGACGCGCCGGAGCTGCGCCTCGTGTCGGCCGCGCTCGGAGTCCGCGTCATCACGATTCACGCGCCGCGCGCGGCGTCGGTGGAGCTGGCCGCCGACTTCACGGATTGGCAGCCGGTACTGCTGCAGCCGACCGGACGGGACACGTGGCGGCTCGACCTCACGCTCGCTCCCGGCGTCTACCGTCTCAACGTCCGGATAGACGGCGGTCCGTGGAGCGTGCCGCGCGGCGCCACGCCGCAGGCGGATGAGTTCGGTTCCGTCGTGGGGCTCGTCGTGGTCCGCTAGCGCCGCGCGCCCGTCGGGTCTAGGCTTAGCGCCATTCCCAATCACGGCCGCGCCGGGCAGCGGACGGCCGGCCACCCAGGATGGACTCCATGGACGAACCCAAGCCCCCCCGCCGCCGCACCGAGCCGCTGCTCGACGAGCTGGGGACTGCCATCACCGCCGGCAAGGACGCCGTCGCGTTCCTGTGGCAGGTGCCCGGCGACACGGCGACGCGCGAGCGGGTGGCCGATCTGCTCAGCCGGATCCGCGACGGCTCGGCGCGCCAGGGGCGCACCGAGATGCCGCGGCTCTGTGAGGAGCTGCTCGTGGCGGCGCGCGCGCAGCCCACGCCGCAACAGGTGGACATGCTGCAGGACGGCTTCGACCGCCTCTACAAGCTCTGGGCGGCGGCCAAGTCCGGCCTGCTCTGACGCCGGGAAACGCGATGAGGATGCCGCAGAGCGATGCCCCCCTGGTGGGCGTGATCATGGGCAGCCGGTCGGACTGGCCGACGCTTCAGCGGGCAGTCGAAGTGCTCGAGACGCTCAAGGTGCCGCACGAGCGGAAGGTCGTGTCGGCCCATCGCACGCCGCAGCTCGCACGCGAGTACGCCGAGTTGGCGGAAGGCCGCGGCCTCGAGGTGATCATTGCCGGCGCCGGCGGCGCCGCTCACCTGCCGGGCATGGTCGCCGCGCTCACGGTGCTTCCGGTGATCGGGGTGCCCGTCGCGGGCCAGGCGCTCTCAGGGCTCGACGCGCTGCTCTCCATGGTCCAGATGCCGAGCGGGGTGCCGGTCGCCACCATGGCCATCGGTGAGTCCGGCGCCCGCAACGCGGGGTACCTGGCCGTGGCCATCCTCGGGCGCAAGCGGCCCGAGTACGCCGAGCGCCTCCGCGCGTACCGGGCGGCGGAGGCCGCGCGCGTCGCCGGCGAAGCGCTTCCCTAGGGGGACCATGTCCAGCGAGCGCCCGCCCCTCCTGACACGCCTGCTCCAGCGCGCCGCGAAGGTCGAGCCGACCGAGACCGCCGCGGTCGTCACCGCGTTCTTCCTCTTCTTCTGCGTGCTGGGCGGATACTTCGCCGTTCGACCGGTCCGCGAGACGGTCGGCACGATCCTGGGTCCCGAGCGAACCGCCGACCTGTTCGTGGGCACGTGGATCGCCTCCCTCGCGATCGTGCCGATCTACGGCACGCTGTGCGCCCGGTTCCGGCGCAGCACTTTCCTGCCCTGGGTCTACGGCTTCGTGGCCTTCGCGCTCGCGTCGGTGGGCGTGATCTTCCGGGCGTCGGACTCGAGCATCGTCGCGGCCCAGTTCTTCTTCGTCTTCATCAGCGTGCTCAATCTGTTCGTGGTCTCCGTGTTCTGGAGCTTCCTGCTCGAGCTCTTTGACGTGGATCAGACGAAGCGGCTGTTCGGCGTGATCGCCGCGGGGGGCACCGCGGGCGCACTTGGCGGTCCGCTCCTGACCGACCTGACCGTCCGCTTCGTCGGCAACTCCGGGATCCTGTTCCTCGGGGCGGGCCTCTTCGTCTGCGCCATCATCCTCCAGCGCCTGCTGATCCGCCTCGGGCGGACCCGGCAATGGGGTGGACAGGGCGGGAGTCCGCTGGCGGACCGTCCCATGGGAGGCAACCCGTTCGCCGGCTTCACCCTGATCTTCAAGTCCCCCTATCTCATCGGCATCGCCATATTCGTCGTGCTGCTGGCATCGGTCAACACGTTCCTGTACTTCGAGCAACTCCGCATCGTGTCGGCGACGTTCCCCGACCGGGAAGTCCGCACGCAGGTGTTCAGCCGCCTGGACTACACGGTGCAGACCCTGACGATCCTCTCCCAGGTGCTCGTGACCGGCCGCCTCGCGTCGCGCTGGGGCGTCGGCGCCCTGCTGACCATCGTTCCGCTGGTCATGGTCTGCGGGTTCCTGATGCTCGCCGGACTGCACACGTTCCCCGTGTTCGCCGCGGTGATGATCGCCCGCCGCGTCGGGGAGTACGCGTTCATCCGTCCGGGCCGGGAGATGCTGTTCTCCCGCGTCGACACCGAGACCAAGTACAAGGCGAAGAACGCGATCGATGTGCCCGTCTACCGCGGCGGCGACGCGCTCGTCGCCCAGGTCGATTCCGCGCTCAGCGGCGCGGGCATGTCGGCGGCCAACCTCGCCCTGCTCGGAGCCGGCACGGCCGCGGCCTGGGGGGTGAACGGCTATCTGCTCGGCCGGGCCAACGCCCGGGCCGCCGCCAAGGCCGGCTCGGGGGCCACCGGGCGGGCTCCGAACGAACGTACGATGTGAATTACCCTTCACGAAACCTTCACTGACAGCAGGATCGCGGAACGCGGAATTGGGGGGGTAGCAGGCGTCCTCCATGTATCGAGGCTTGCCCCATGCCCCAGCAGGTCCCGCGGCTGCTCGCGGTCTTCGCGGTCGTGATCGCCGCCCTGATCGTCGCACGGCGCGTGCTCACACCGCCGACATTCGGTGAATTGGGACATTACCGGGCGGTCGCGGTGGACTCGATCGCCGCACGGCAGCTGAAGTACGCCGGGCGCCGGGCGTGCGCCGCGTGTCATTCACCGGTGGTGGAGCAGCACGCCGGTGGTAACCATGCCGGCGTGAGCTGCGAGGTCTGCCACGGGCCGGCGGCGGCGCACGTCGCCGCCCCGCTCGATACGAAGCCCGTGATTTCACGCGACCGCGCGCTGTGCGAACGCTGCCACGCCTTCAATCCCTCGCGGCCGCTCGGCTTTGCGCAGATCGACACGGTGATGCACAACCCGCGCATGCCGTGTATCGGCTGCCATCGCCCGCACACGCCCGAGCCGCCGGTCGCGCCGCAGGACTGCAGCGCGTGCCACGGCCAGTTTGCCCGCCAGAAGGCGGTGTCCCGCCACGCGGCGCTCGCGTGCGAGACCTGCCACGAGACACCGGTCGAGCATCGGACGAACCCCCGCGCGATCCGCCCCACCAAGCCCACGACCCGCGCGTTCTGCGGACAGTGCCATGGCAGTCCGGATACCGGCGCTCCCCAGGTAGACCTGCGGACGCACAACCAGTCCTATGTGTGCTGGCAGTGTCACTACCCGCATTATCCCGAGGCCAAGTGATGCCCGACGCGCACGACATGCCGGATTCCTGGCCGCGCGAGGCGGAGCCCCCGAAGGAGGTGCGGGTGGACCGGCGCGCCTTCCTCGCCAACCTCCTCGCCGCGGCGGCGGCGGCGGGCTCCCCGATCCTGCTGGGCGCCGTCCGCCTGCCGCGGCTGGCGGCCCAGGACGACGGGCCCTACGACGCGTCGGAGCACTACTACGGCATCGGCCTCGACGTGAACAAGTGCATCGGGTGCGCACGTTGCGTCGCCGCCTGCAAGACCGAGAACGACGTTCCGCTGGAGCCTCACTACTTCAACACCTGGATCGAGCGCTACATCCTCCGCACCGACGGCAGTGTCGAGGTGGAGAGCCCGAACGGCGGGCTCGATGGCTTCGCGGGCATCGAGAACGCCGGCACCGTGCTCCGCACCTTCTTCGTCCCCAAGCTGTGCAACCACTGCGAGAACCCACCCTGCGTGCAGGTATGTCCGGTGGGAGCGACCTTCGTCAGTCAGGACGGCGTGGTCCTGGTGGACGAGGACTACTGCGTCGGCTGCCGGTACTGCATCCAGGCCTGCCCGTACGGGGCGCGGTACCTCCATCCCGAGAAGCGCGTCGCAGGCAAGTGCACGTTCTGCTATCACCGCATCACGAAAGGCCTGGTCCCCGCCTGCGTCGAGGCGTGCCCCACGGGGGCACGGGTGTTCGGCGAGCTCGAGAACCGCGCCACGCCGCTCGCGCGCTTCATGCGATTCAACGACCTGCAGGTGCTGAAGCCCAACCTGAACACGAAACCGAAAGCCTACTACGCCAACCTCGACTACGAGGTGAGATAGCGTGCAGGGCTACATCTACCCGAACGAGTTCGAGCTCCAGTGGAGCCTGCTCATCGTGCTGTACCCGTACCTCACGGGGCTCGTGGCGGGCGCGTTCATCCTGGCCTCGCTCGAGCGCGTGTTCAACGTCAGGGAGGTTCAGCCGACGTACCGGCTCGCCCTCCTGACCGCCCTCGCGTTCCTGATCGTCGCCCCCCTGCCGCTCATGGCCCATCTCGGCCATCCGGAGCGCGCCTTCGAGATGTTCCTGACGCCGAACAAGCGGTCGGCCATGGCCATGTTCGGCTTCGTCTACGCGTGGTACCTGATGGTGGTGCTGCTGCTCGAGATCTGGTTCGACTACCGGCGGGACATCGTGATCTGGGCCCGGCAGTCCACGGGCATCAGGCGCTGGATCTACTATGGGCTCACGCTCGGGGCCACCGACCTCTCGCCCCGGACCCTCGCGTTCGACGACAGCGCCGGACGCTGGATCACCGTGATCGGCATCCCGTCGGCCTTCCTGCTGCACGGCTACGTGGGTTTCATCTTCGGGTCCGTGAAGGCGAATCCGTGGTGGAGCAGCGTACTGATGCCGGTCGTGTTCCTGTTCTCCGCCATCGTGTCGGGGATCGCCCTCGTCCTCGTCATCTACATGCTGACGACGATGCTGCGGTGGCGGAAGATCGACATGGCATGCCTCGACAAGCTCGCCCAGTTCCTGTTCTACGCGCTGATCGTGGACGCCTCGCTCGAATCGCTCGACTTCATCCACCGCCTGTACGAGGCCGAGGAGTCCATCGACATTCTGGCCCAGCTCGTCCAGAACCGGTTGTTCATCAGTCTCATCGTGCTGCAACTGCTGATCGGGACGCTGATCCCGCTCGTCGCGCTCGGGTTTGCGTCTCCCGCGTTGCGAAAGGGCGGGTTCCTCCGTATCCCGCCCGAGCTCCGGCAGCTGATCTATCTCGTTGCCGCCGTCTTCGTGCAGATCGGGATTTTCAGCATCCGGTGGAACGTGGTGATCGGTGGCCAGCTCTTCTCGAAGAGCCTGCGGGGGCTCACGGTCTACAAGGTCCAGCTCCTGGGCATCGAGGGACTGGCCATGACCATGGTGCTGCTGGCCCTGCCCTTCGTCATCCTGTGGGTGCTGGCGAAGCTCCTGCCGCCATGGCCGGACCGCGTGCCGCAGGACGACGTCGCAGCGACGTGATCGTCGCGATGACGGACGGCGCGACGAAAAAGGGGCGGCCAACGAGCCGCCCCTTCCCTCGCTCCGCCATCTGACCGTTCCCTTCCGGTCAGAGCCTACGCCGTCGGGTTCGCGGCGTACCCGAGAATGGTCAGCACGATGATGAAGGCGATGATCCCGAGGCCGATCCAGGTGATCAGCGGACTGGCCTCGCCGCGCGATGCGCGCCGGTCCACGAACGGGATCAGGGCGAGGAACACTCCCCCGATGCCGAAGGCCAGGATGCCCACCACCTCTCCCTCGAACACGAGGATGTGCGCCGGCAGGTACTTCAGCGTCTGGAACATGAACATGAAGTACCACTCGGGCTTGATCCCCGCCGGCGCCGACGCGAACGGATCGGCCTTCTCCCCGAGGTGGGCCGGCATGAAGGCGGCGAGAGCCGCCAGCACGGCCAGCGCCGTCAGCCATCCGACCAGGTCGCGGAGGAAGAAGTTCGGAAAGAACGGCATCGAGCGCTTCGCGCCGCTGGACTGCTCGACGGAGCGGGGCGTGCTCATCCCGTGCCGCTGCACGAGGTACAGATGCAGCCCGAGCATCACCATCGCGATGGCCGGCAGGATGGCCACGTGCACCGCATAGAAGCGCGTCAGCGTGGCGCCGGTGACATCGTCTCCGCCACGGAGCACGCGCAGCATGGACTCCCCGACGACCGGGACGACCGCGATGATCTGCGTTCCCACACGGGTCGCGAAATACGCCAGCTCGTTCCAGGGCAGGAGGTACCCCGTGAATCCGAACGTCAGCGAAAGCGCGAACAGCACGAATCCGGAGAGCCAGGTGAGCTCCCGGGGCTTGGCGTATGCCTTGAGGAGCAGAACGCTGAACAGGTGGAGGAACAGCGCCACGATCATGAGGTTCGCGGCCCAGTGGTGGATCGACCGGACCAGCCAGCCGAACTGCACCTCCGCCATCAGGAACTGGATCGACTCGTAGGCCTCTTCGGCGCTCGGGCGGTAGTAGATGAGCAGGAGGATGCCCGTCCCGACCTGCACCATGAAGAGGAAGAGCGTCATCCCTCCGAGGTAGTACCAGAGGGTATGGCGGTGGACCGGGACCTTCTTCTTCCTGGCGAGCTCGCCGATCGGCGCGAGGCCGAGCCGGTCGTCGAGCCAGGTCCAGACCGCTTCCAGCTTCCCTCGCAGTGGTGGCATCCTCAGGTCCCTCGACTGACGACGATCTGATCGCCGCGAACGTTCACGGTGAAGGCCTCCAACGGCCGCGGCGGGGGCCCCTGGATGTTGATGCCGTTGAGGTCGAAGTGGCCGTTATGGCACGCGCACCACAGGTGCCCGAGATCCGGCCGGTGCTGCACGATGCACCCCAGGTGCGTGCACGCCGCCGAGAAGGCGCGCAGTTCGCCGGTGGGGGTTCGCACGAGAATCCCCGGCTGGTTTCCGAACTTGAAGACCCTTGCCGAGTTCGGCTCGATGTCCGCCGGGGTGAAGGGCAGCGTGACGGACGAGGCGGCGGATTCCGCGCTTGGCGGCGGGACGACGTATCGAGCCACCGGATAAAACACCGCGACGATGAGCCCACCGGCGCTGGTGCTCAGGATCCATGTCGTGAGCGTCCGACTGAGCAGCCAGTCCAGGAACGTCCGCCGGGTCGGCGGGCCGGAACGTGGCGGGTGCGTCATGTGGGGTCTCCCGCGGGTGGTTGAAGCACCGGGCTGGAGGTCATGTCCCGCTCTCCAGCTGCCGAATCCTGAGAATCAGGCCGCCGATGAGCAGCACGATGACCGCCGTGGAAACACCCAGGCCGACGCGGCGGAACCGGAGGTCGTCCAGCGCCGCGAGCCCGCGCTTGATGGACGAGCCCGTGACCACGAGTCCCTCGTCAACATGGTGCTGGACCGAGTCGAGCGAGAAGGCATGGATCGCCGTTCGCGCCTGGAGCAGGGACGTCTGGGCGTTCGTCAGATCCACCTGCGGCTGGCTGACCTCCATACCCGCCCGCTCTGCCTCGCCGAGCAGCGAGTCTGCCAGCGCGAAGTCCTTCGTCAGCGAGTCGATGGCCGTCCGCATCGCCGCAGCCACGATCCCGCCGCCCGCGCCCTCGACGTGACAGCGAGCGCAGACCGCACCCTCACCCAGCCCCAGCAGCGTGTCCGACGTCCGGGCCACCGCGTGGTTCCCGTGGCACGCGGCACAGCCCGGCATGCCCATCGCCGTGAACACGCGCGAGTGGAAGCTCGCCGCGAAGTAGCCCGCCATCACCGAATGGCACTGCCCGCAGACGTTGCCCACCCAGTCGACTCCCGGGGGGGCCGCTCCGTGATTGCCGTGGCAGTCGTTGCAGGTCGGGGCCGACCGGTCATGCTCGACGGAGAGCGCCGCCCAGTGCGCGCTCTCCCGGTACCGGTCCAGCTGATCCGTCGGAATGCCGTACTCCTGCATGTAGGTCGAGTCGCCGTGGCAGTGGCCGCAGGTCGTCGCGACGTTCTCCGGCGCCACCGACGATCGCGCGTCACTGGGGGGCTGGATCTGGTGCGGCGTGTGGCAGCTGCTGCACGTCGCCACCTTCTCATCGCCCATCCCGAATAGACGCTGTCCATGAATCGACGCCGAGTACTCGGTCACCTGGTCCACGCGCAGTGCCGGGTTGTACTGGCGCATGAAGGCGGCATCGGCGTGACACCGCCCGCAGACCTGGACCACCTGGCGGCCGACCGGCCGCCCGACGAACCCCTTCCGGGGATCCATGCTCGCGAAGCCCGGCGCCGACGGGTCGCCGCCGTGGCAGCTCACGCACCCGAGGCCACGCTGGGCGTGAATATCGTCCGCTTGATAGCGCGTGACCGGCTGCGAGAGTCGCTCCATCGGTAGCGCTTCGTGGCAGGAAGCGCACATGTCGCGCGCGACACTGTCTGACGGGGTCTGGGCGCGCACGGCATTTGGCTGACCGCAGACCACCAGCGACAGCACCAGGCCCGATATCACCGCCCCACGCTTCATCGCTCCGCTCCCCGTGTTTCGAAGAAGGCCACCAGATCCGCCACCTGTTCGGGTGAAAGGGACTGTCGCCGGGCCTGAATCGTCGTCGCAGGCAGCCTGATGTGGTTCCACAAGGCTGCGATCACCGCGGCTCGCGTCCCAACGTGCGGCATGCGATCGAGAGCCCCCCCCGGACCCGTTCCGCGCCCCTGGATCGTGTGGCACCCGGTGCACCCGCCCGCCCGCGCAGCCTCCACCCCGCGTGCGGCACCGCCTGTCCCGCTGAGATACCGGAGGGTACCGAGGTACGCCGTGAGATCCGCCATCTCCTCGCCGCGCAGCCGCGGCACGGCGACATCCGCCGCGCGCATGGCGGCCATCATCCGTGGGCTCTTGTTCCACATCGCGGCTGCGAATGCCATGGGGTCCCGCTCCGCGGCCGCCAGGAGGTTGGGCGCGGCCTGGCCGGCGCCCCCCTGATGGCACCGGACGCATCCACGCTCTTGAAACAGCGCCCGGCCAGACTCGGGATCTCCGGACAGCACGTTCACACGCGCCTGCGCCAACCCGGGGACGCCTGCCCCGAAATACGCCACCAGGTGCCGGATGTCGGTGCCGCTCAGCACCGGCCGGGCAACCCCACGGGCCAGCATCTCCTCGCTCATGGCGCCGGCGTGGTTCCACAGAGCCGCGGCCAGGTCGATCGCGGCGAGCCGGGAGGCCGCTCCGTCGAGCGCCGGACCCAGAACGCCACCCACGTTCTCCACCTGGTGGCAGACGATGCACCCACGTTCGGCAAAGAGCCGCCGCCCCGTCGCGGGATCCCCCGCCGGAGTCGCGGACGCAGCCCAGAACAGGAACGCCAGCAGATCCGCCGCCTCCCACGATTCCAGCCGAGGGGGTGTGGCACCGGTCGCGGCGAACCGGGCCGCCATCTGCGGCAGGTGGCTCCACATCGCCGCCGCGATGTCGAACTGGGACCGGCTTCCCAGTTTCGCAAAGTCCGGTCCGATCGTTCCGCCGATGCCGCTGACGGCATGACACTCGCCACACCCCTTGGCGCCGTACACTCGGGATCCTGCCGAGATACTCTGCGCCGGGGTCGGCGTGGCCTGAGCCGCGAGATGCGCGGTACCTGGAACCGCGCCCAGGCACGCGGCAAGCACGAGCACGCCCACGGGCGGCACGGAGTGGCGACCGCGAGCGGTGCCGTTGGGCTGGGGATCGAAGCGCATCGGTGACGAAGCCGGAAAAGACTCCGCGAAGATGCGGCCCGGCACAGTGCGAGGTCAACAGGGAGCACGCTGCGCGTCTTCTGAAGACCCCTTCATGAAGGGCCGCGACACCGGTCGCCCGACGTGGGCTGGCGCGATAGGTTCCAGCGTCTGCTTTCGCTGCTCCCTACAGCACGAGGACGTCCGATGATCGAAGCGCTCTACACGCCGATGCAGATCGACCTCCAGCGGCGGGCCCGCGAGCTGGCCGAGACGGTGATGCGCCCCGTCGCCGCCAAGCATGACGCCGAGCAGACGTTCCCGTGGGAGGTGCAGCGCGCCATCAAGGAGGCCGGGCTCTCCGGGGTCTGGGTCCCGAAGGAATTCGGCGGGATGGGCGGCGGCGTCCTCGACCTCTGCGTGGTGGTGGAGGAGTTCTCCCGCGCGTGCGGGGGCATGGGCGTGGGCTACGCCGTCAACGCCCTCGGGTCGTTCCCGATCATCCTGGGCGGCACGAAGGAGCAGCAGGAGCGCTGGCTCCCCGGCATTGCGGCCGGCGACAAGCTGATCTCCTTCGGACTGTCGGAAAAGGAATCCGGCTCGGACGCGGGCTCCATGACCACCCGGGCGGAGAAGAGCGGCGACGGCTACCTGCTGAACGGCGAGAAGAAATGGAACACCGGAGGCGCGGTGGCCTCCTACAACACGATCTTCGCGGTGACCGAGCCTGGCCGCGGCGCCCGCGGCATCTCCGCGTTCGTGGTGGAGAAGGACACGCCGGGATACCGGGTGGGCAAGCACGAAGACAAGATGGGGATCCGCTGCGTCCCGGTGGTGGAGATCCACCTCGAGAACTGCCGGGTGCCGGCCGCCAACCTGCTCGGCGGGCAGGAGGGGCATGGGTTCAAGCACGCGATGCTCACCCTCGACCGCGCCCGCCCCGGCGTGGCCGCGCAGGCTGTGGGGCTCGCGCAGGGGGCGCTCGACCTCACCATGCAGTACACGCACGACCGCCAGCAGTTCGGCCAGTCGGTCAGCTCGTTCCAGGGCGTCCAGTGGATGCTGGCCGACATGGCGACGCAGGTCGAGGCGGCGCGCCAGCTCGTGCATCACGCGGCGCGCGTGATCGACAGCGGCCACAAGCACATCACCAAGGTGTCCGCGATGTGCAAGCTGATGGCCACCGACGTCGCGATGCGGGTCACCACCGACTGCGTGCAGCTGTTCGGCGGCTACGGCTACTGCAAGGACTTCCCGATCGAGAAGTACATGCGCGACGCCAAGATCACG
Organism: Gemmatimonadales bacterium; assembly: GCA_036732805.1. Classification (GTDB taxonomy): domain Bacteria; phylum Gemmatimonadota; class Gemmatimonadetes; order Gemmatimonadales; family GWC2-71-9; genus JAOTWJ01. Next base: position 10,973 of record DAINBS010000001.1, read on the forward strand.
CAGATCTACGAGGGCACGAACCAGATCCAGCGGCTCGTGATCGCGCGGAACCTGCTGAAGGAGGCCGCGGGGGGAAACTGATGCCGCGTCCCTCTGATGCCCCTCCGCCGCTCCTGACTCCGCAGGATTTGGAGGTCTTCCCGGTCGAGCGCGCGGAGACCAATCCCGCCCGCTGGTACCACGATCCCGCGTTCCTGACGCTCGAGCGCGACGCGGTGTTCGGGCGCACCTGGCAGCACGTGGCGCACGCGAGCCAGCTGCGCGAGCCGGGCGACCACGTGACCGCGACCGTGGCGGGCAAGCCGGTGATCGTGGTGCGCGCCGGTGGCGGGGGCCTGCACGGCTTCTATAACGTGTGCCGGCATCGCGGCGGTCCGCTCGCGCTCAGGGACGGCCACGCGGACGTGCTCAAGTGCCGCTACCATGGCTGGACCTACCGGCTCGACGGCATGCTGCGCGGCGTGCCGCACTTCAACCGGACCGAGCTGTTCGACAAGCGGGACTACGGACTCGTCCCCGTCCGCGCGGCCGTGTGGCAGGGCCTCGTGTTCGTCCGCCTCGACGACGGGCCGGAACCGGTCGAGACGTTCCTGACGGGCGTCGCCGATCGTCTGGGCCCCACCCGCCTCGATGCGCTGCGCTTCACCGGCCGGGTGGATTACGAGGCGCGGTGCAACTGGAAGGTGTACGTGGACAACTACCTGGAGGGCTATCACGTCCCCCACGTCCACCCGGAGCTGTACAGCCTGTACGACTTCCAGGCATACCGCACGGAGATCCACGACTGGTACTCGCTCCAGGTGGGACCGCTGTCCGGGAAGGACACGCCGTACGGCGTGTCGCAGGGGGAGGCGCTCTACTACTTCGTCTTTCCCAACATGATGCTCAACATCCTGCCCGGCCGGCTCCAGTCCAATGTCGTGGTGCCGCTCGGCCCCGATCGCTGCCGGATCGAGTTTCGCTACTGCTACGCCGACACGGACTCGGACGCGGCGCGAAGGGTGATCGACGATGACGCCCGGTTCTCCGACGCCGTGCAGGCCGAGGACATCGAGATCTGCGAGCGGGTGCAGGAGGGCCTCGAGTCCGGGATCTATGACCGCGGGCGCTTCTCCGCGGACATGGAAACCGGCGTGCACCACTTCCAGTCCCTGCTCAGGCAGGCGTTCCGCCGGCATCTCTTCCCGTGAGCACCGAACCGTCCGGACACGGGACGCGCCCGATCGTCGCGATCGTCCGCCCGCCGAGCGACGCCCTGGCCCGGTGCGAGTTGACGCACCTGACCCGCGAGCCCATCGATCTGGCGCGCGCCCGGGCGCAGCACGCCGCGTACGCCGCCCTGCTTCGGGACCTCGGCGCCCGCGTCCTCGCGCTGCATCCCGCGCCCGACCTGCCCGATGCCGTGTTCGTGGAGGACGTCGCCGTCGTGCTCGACGAGGTGGCGGTGATGACCATTCCCGGCGCCCGGAGCCGGGAGCCGGAAGTGAAGACGGTCGCCGCCGCGTTGTCTCCGTTCCGCGCGCTCGCGTGGCTGACTCCGCCGGCGACGCTCGACGGCGGCGACGTCCTGCGGGTCGGGCGCACCCTGTACGTGGGGCGGTCCTCCCGGACCAACGCCGCGGGCGTCGAACAACTGGCAGGCCACGTGGCGCCCTTCGGCTGCACGGTGCGCCCGGTGCGGGTCACGGGCTGCCTGCACCTCAAGTCGGCGTGCTCCCACCTGGGACGCGGCGTGCTGCTCGCGAATCCGGACTGGATCGAGCCCGCGGCGTTCACCGGCCTCGACGTCCTCTCGGTGGACCCGGCGGAGCCACGCGGAGCCAACACGCTCCGCGTGGGGGACACGGTCGTCATGGCGGACGGATTCCCCAGGACCCGCGCGCGCATCGAGCAGCGCGGGTTCGTGGTGCGCGTCGTGTCGCTCACGGAACTCCAGAAGGCCGAGGCGGGAGGGAGCTGCATGAGTCTGATCTTCCCGAGCTGGAGCACGTGAAACGGGAAACGAACTACAAGCTGGTCGTTTCACGCCTCACGTTTCACGCTTCACGGATCTGCTTCACCCTGCCTTCCCCCGGAGGCCCCATGCTCCGCGCCGCGCTGCTCCTCACCCTCCCCACGCTCCTCGTCGCCCAGCAACCCGACATCTCCCGTCTCGCCGACAGCGTGTTCCGCGACCGGAACACGACGCATGCGCCCGGGTGTGCCGTGGGCGTCGCCCGTGGCGGGAAGGTCCTGCTCACACGCGGCTACGGGATGGCCAATCTCGAGGCGGGCGTGGCGAACACCGCCGAGACGATCTTCGAGTCCGGATCGGTGGCCAAGCAGTTCACGGCCGCGGCCACGATGATGCTGGTGGTGGACGGCAAGCTGAGCCTCGACGACCCGGCGCGGAAGTACGTGCCAGAGCTGCCCGAATTCGACCGCCCGATCACCATCCGCCACCTGCTCACGCACACGAGCGGGCTCCGGGAGTGGAGCGCGCTCGTACAGGCCCAGGGATGGCCCCGCGGCAGCCGGCGCCACACCCAGGCCGACCTGCTGGACGTGGTCACCCGCCAGCGCGCGCTCAACTACCCGGTGGGCGACTACTACTCGTACACCAACTCGGGATACGGCCTGCTGCACGCGATCGTGGAGCGCGTGAGCGGCATGTCGTTCGACGCATTCTCGCAGGAGCGCCTGTTCCGGCCCCTTGGCATGACCCGCACAGCCTGGCGGGACGACTTCACCGAAGTCGTCCCGGAGCGCGCCCAGGCGTACGCGTCCGACCGCGACGGCTGGCACCTGAACATGCCGTTCGAGGACGTCGTCGGCCCGGGCGGGCTGCTCACGACGGTGAGCGACCTGCTGCGCTGGAACGAGGCGCTCACGAACCGGACCCTGGGCGCCGCGGTGGTGGACTCGATGAGCCGGCGCATGCGGCTCACCAACGGAAGGGAGATCGAGTACGCCCTTGGCCTGTTCTTCACGACCTACCGCGGCATCCCCGAGGTCTCCCACAGTGGGTCCACCGCGGGCTACCAGACGTTCCTCGCCCGCTATCCGGACCGGGACAACCTGTCGGTGGCGGTGCTGTGCAACGCCGCGAACACCAACCCTTCGGCGTACGCGCATGCGCTGGTGGATGCCCTCGTGACGAGCTTCCCGCCGGCACCCGTGCTCGACACCACGGCCGTGGACTCGGCGGCGTTCGCGGGGTATCTGGGGGTGTATCGGAACGCGCGGTTCGGCGGCCCGCTGATCGTCACGGCACAGATGCGCGACCGGTTCCGCGGCCTGCCCGACGGATCGTTCTGGAACCGCGGTGGCCCGCGCTGGCTGTTCGACACCGGGCCGGACGGCATGCCCGCGGGGATCCGGATTCTCATGGCGGACGGCGATACCGTGAGGTACACGTTCGCCGGCCGCGAGCGGTGGAGGCCCACGTCGCAGCAGTTGGCGGCGTTCGCCGGCCGGTATCGCAGCGAGGAGTTGGGGATGACCTATGAAACGGCGGTGGTGAGCGACACCCTCACCGTCACCGTGCGCCCGGGCCAGACCATCCCGATGGTGCCCACCTATGCGGACGGGTTCGAGGCGGGCCCGACTTCCGTGTGGTTCACGCGCGACCGACGCGGGCGCGTCACCGCCATGCACGTTGGACAGGGGCGCCTGTGGGATCTGGTGGCGCCGCGCGTGCCCCAGGCATCGAGGCAATAGACCAAGGCCACCAACCCAACCAACCAGTTCCGGCCGTCTCGCTCGCGGGGGCGGCCATCCCCTATTGTGCCTCTTGACGATTATCGTTATAACGACTATTATTGGCCATGCGCTCGATACTCCAGCAGGCTCTGCGGCAGGAGAAGCCGTTCCCGTCACTTGAGGCAGAAGTCTTTGTGGCGCTTCAGGTTGCGGCGAGTCGCGCCCTCGACCCATGGGCCCGCTTCCTCCGCCAGGAGGCTGGGCTCACCCCCAACCAGTACAACGTCCTCCGAATCCTGCGCGGCGCGAGTCCGGCCGGGCTCACCTGCGGCCAGATCGCCGAGCGCATGATCACCCGGGATCCGGACGTCACCCGGCTCACCGATCGGCTCGTACGCGACGGCTTCGCCCAGCGGGTACGCGCCGAGAGCGACCGGCGGGTTGTCGAAGTGAGCATCACGCGGGCGGGTCTCGACCTGCTCGCCAGGCTCGACCGCAACACAGCCGCCGATCTGCTCGGGAGCCTTGGTGACACCAAACTTGGCACGCTCCGGGACCTCCTCGCCGACGTGATCGTCGCGGTGAGCGACCGGACCCTGGCCAAGAGCGACACCTCACGACGCAAGCACACCTCAGCTCATGGAGCGGCATCATGAACATCGGCAAGGATCTCATCGTCGTTACCGGCGCGACCGGCCAGCAGGGCGGCGCCACCGCCCGGGAGCTGCTCGCCGCCGGCCATCGCGTGCGCGCGGTGACCAGGAAGCCCGACGGCGACGCCGCGAAGGCCCTCGCCAAGCTCGGCGCCGAAGTCGTGCGGGGTGATCTCGACGACGCCGCATCGATCAAGCAGGCCTTCGCCGGAGCGTGGGGCCTGTACGCGGTGCAGAACACGTGGGAGGCCGGAGTACAGAAGGAAGAGGAGCAGGGCCTGCGGGTGGCCGAAGTGGCCAGGCCGGCCGGCATTCAGCACTTCGTCTACGCGTCCGTGGCCTCGGCGCACCGGAAGACGGGCATCCCTCACTTCGACAACAAGGCCCGCGTCGAGGCGAAGATCCGCGCGCTCACGTTCCCCTCGTACGCGATCGTGCGACCGGTGTTCTTCATGGAGAACTGGCTGTCGCCGTGGTTCAAGCCGGGAATCGACAAGGGGACGCTCGCGATCGGCCTCAAGCCCACCACGAAGCTCCAGATGGTCGCCGTCGCCGACATCGGCAAGTACGGCAAGCTCGCCTTCGAGAAGCACGCGGAGTTGAACGGGCGCGCCGTCGACATCGCCGGCGACGAGCTGACCATGCCGCAGACGGCGGAGATCATCGGCCGGGCGGCCGGGCGGCCGGTCACGTTCGTGCAGGTGCCGATCGGCGAGGTCCGGAAGGCCAGCGCGGAGTACGCCATCATGCTCGAGTGGTTCGAGACCACGGGGTACGACGTCGACATCGCCGGCAACGCGAAGGCATTCGGGATCCGGCCTACCGCGTTCGCGGAGTGGGCGAGGTCGGTGAAGTGGTAATCGACCCCGACGTCACGATCGGCCACGTGCATCTCAAGGTGGCCGATCTCGACCGCGCGCTCGGCTTCTACCGCGACGTGCTGGGGTTCGAGGTCACGCAGCTCTATCCCGGCGCCGCGTTCCTGTCGGCGGGTGGCTACCACCACCACATCGGGCTGAACACGTGGGAAAGCCGGGGCGGGCAGCCGCCCGCGCCCGGCACCACGGGCCTCTACCACGTGGCCATCCGCTATCCTACGCGCGCCGCACTCGCCGACGCGCTCCGCCGGCTCGAGGCCGCGGGCATCAGGCTCGACGGCGCCTCGGACCACGGGGTGAGCGAGGCGCTCTACCTGAGGGATCCGGGCCAGAACGGCATCGAGCTGTATTGGGACCGGACAAAGGAGGAGTGGCCGCGCACTGCTGACGGTGCGCTGGCAATGGTGACGCGGCCATTGGACCTGCAAGGGCTCCTCGGGACGTGAAACCACAGAGCAGAGGGGCAGCGAGAAGATCAGGCTAGTCTCTGCCCCTCTGCTCTTTCTCTGCCCCTCTGCCCCTCTGCTCTCTTTCTGCCCCTCTTCTCTCTGTTCAGGCACAGTAGTCCCGCGCCGCCAGGACGAGCGTCGCCGCCAGCCGTTCCACCGAGTCCAGGTCCACCCACTCCTCGGCCGCGTGGGCGCCCGTTCCCGCCGGACCGCACACGACGGTCTCGACCCCGTGCGCCGCCAGGATGGCCGCGTCCATCCAGGGTGTGTCGCCCACGACGGCCGCGGGCCGGCCGCGCGCGATTTCCAGTGCGGCCAGCACCGCCCGGGCCAGCGGGCCGTCGGGAGAGGTCGCGAATGGCTCGCGCGTCAGCAGATGCTCGAGCGTGACGCGGAGCGACGGATCCGCCCGGCGCGCTTCTTCCATCACGGTTTCGATCTCCTGGAGAACCTGCTCGGCGGTTTCCCCGGGAATCGTCCGGCGCTCCAGCGCCGCCACGCATTCGGCGGCATAGGTGCTCAGGCCGGAGCCTCCCTCGAGCCGCGCCACGTGCATGGACGGCGGGCCCACGAGCGGATGCGGCGGCCGGGCGGCCAGCTCATCGATCAGCGTGCCCACGCGCGCCAGCAGACGCGCCATGCGGACGTTCGCGTCCAGGCCCAGCTCGGGCTTTGAGCCGTGCGCAGCCCGACCACGCACCGTGAGTTCAGCCCACACGAAACCCTTGTGCGCCACGCACAGGTCGAGCGCCGTGGGCTCGGTGACGATCGCCCCGTCCACGCGGATGCGCTCGACCAGGTCGCGCGTGCCGAGGCTCGCATCCTCCTCGTCGGCCACCGCCGCGATCACGACGTCGCCCGCGAGTCGGTCACCCAGCGTCCGCAGGGCCCGCGCCGCGCCCAGGCAGGCGGCGAGCGAGCCTTTCATGTCGTAGGCACCCCGGCCGTACAACTTCCCGTCGCGGATCACGCCGCTGAAGGGGTCGGTCATTCCCTCGACGCCCACCGTGTCGTAGTGGGCGTTGAGCATCAGCGACCTGCCGCCGCCCGTCCCACGAAGACGTCCGGTGACGGACACGCGGCCGGGCTCGGGCTCGTGCTCTCCCACCTCGAGTCCGAGCCGGTCCATCAGGTCCGCGGTGTAGGCGGCGATCTCCCGTTCTCCGGGGCCGCCCTCGGAGAGGGTGGGGTTGACCGAGTTGATCCGCACGAGGTCGGCGGCAACCTGCTCGATGAACTCTCGATCGATCCCCGTCATCCGATCCTCACATTCTCACGTGCTCACGTGCTCACGTCCTCACGTGTCCCGCCATCCGTGGGCAATCAGCCTCGCCCCGCGATTCCACGTGACGTAGTTCCACGCCCACTGCACGAACACCAGCAGCCGGTTCTCGAAGTCCACGAGATACATCAGGTGAACGAACAGCCAGAGCACCCATGCCAGGTACCCCGAGAACCGCAGCCGCCCGAAGTTCGCAACCGCGGCCGCCCGGCCGATGGTTGCCAGCTCGCCCTTGTTGAGGTAACGGAACGGGCGCGGCGTCCGCCCCATGAGCCGGGCCCGGATCGCCTTGCCCATGTAGCGGCCCTGCTGCATCGCAACAGGTGCCACGCCCGGGAGCGGAGCGCCGCCCGGTCCCGCGCTCAGCGCGAGGTCGCCGATCACGCACACGTCGGGATGGCCGGGCACGCTGAGGTCCGGCGCGACCGCGATCCGGCCCATCCGGTCGGTCGTCAGGCCGAGCGCGTCGGCCAGACGCTTCCCGAGCGGATTGGCCCGAACGCCCGCGGCCCAGAGGACGGTGCGCGTCGGGATCCGCTCTTCGGCGCCGCCTCTCCGCACCTGAATGGCCTCGGCATCGACGTGCTCGAGGCGCGCGGCAACCCGCACCTCGACGCCCAGCCGCGCCAGCGACGCCGCACAGCGGCGTGACAGGTCCGGCGGATAGGCCGGGAGCACGCGATCGGCGGCATCGAGCAGCAGCACGCGCGCCGTGGCCGGGTCGATGGCGCGGAACTCCCGCCGGAGCGTGCGCCGCGCGATCTCGGCGATGGCCCCCGCCAGCTCCACTCCCGTGGGCCCGGCCCCCACGACGGCGAACGTGAGCCAGGCCGCCCGCCGCGCGGGATCGGGCTCCCGCTCCGCCGCCTCGAACGCCTGATAGATCCGCCGCCGGATCTCGGTGGCATCCTCGAGCGTCTTGAGGCCCGGCGCGTGCTCCGCCCACTCGTCGTGCCCGAAGTAGGACGGCACGGTGCCCGCCGCGAGGATCAGGGTATCGTAGGGCACCACGCCATCGGCGAGCAGCACTTCGCGCTTCGCCGGATCGAAGCCCGTCACCTCGGCCAGCAGGACCCGCGTGTTGCGCTGGCGGCGGAGGATCCAGCGCAGGGCGGTCGCGATTTCCGCGGGCGAGAGCCCGCCGGTCGCCACCTGGTAGAGCAGCGGTTGGAACACGTGGAAGTTCCGGCGGTCGAGCAGGGTGACCTCGACCGGTGCGTGGCGCAGGGCGCGCGCGGCGGCGAGTCCGCCGAATCCGCCCCCGACGATGACTACGCGATGCGACTGCCTGACTGTCAAGACCCCTCGGTGGCCGGCTGTTGACTGTCGTAAACGGATCTTGTGGCCCATTCATCGCTTCTTGACCAAGTGTACGGCGGAGCTTCGGGTTTTGGCCCCCTCCCCCCTGCTACCGGTAGCAGGTTGCGTCCACGGCAGGGCGTTCGCAAAGTGGAGCGGTGGCTACAACCGTGCTCTGAGGCACTCGAAGTCCCAGCCCATCGGCAAAGGAGGGAGCATACCATGAATCGCCCTTGCGGATACCTGGTCACTTGGGTCACGAGATCCTCGATCATCTGCGCTGCCGTCTTGGGCTGTTCTGCGGAGGCGGCACAGACCAGAGTCGAGATCCGCTCAAATTGGGATACGGTGTGGTATCGTCGTTCCGGCCTGCAGGATACGACCCTCGTCGCTCCGATCGGAATGCTGGTGCTTGACCAACGCTTGATCGTGCTGGATCGCGGTGCGCCCCGTGTCAGTGCCTTTGACACCAAGGATGGTTCGCTGCTCTGGAGTGTCGGTCAACGCGGCAGCGGGCCCGAGGAGTTTCGTGAGCCGTTCTCAATGGGCGCTGTGGACTCTGGACAGGTTGCTGTCCTCGACATGGGAAACACCAGAACAACATTCGTTACGGAAGAGGGCGTCATCACGAAGACGGAACCCAATCCAAACGCACTTGTGCTCTACACGGAGTGCCAGTTGGGTGACGCACGAGTCGGCGCGGCCTTCGCGCCAGACAGTCAATTCGCGTTGATAGGAGTCAACGGCCAGGTGCAACGCCGGTTCGGACTTCCGTGGCGTGACTTGAAAGGACGATCGCCACTTCTACAGCAGGTCATGCTCGCGAAAGCCGGAGACGACTTGTGCATCGCTGCCGGGGTGAGAGCAGGGGGGGTAGCGCTTCTCAGTCGAGATGGCATTCTCCGGAGTAGGCTGTACGTCGAGACCGTTTCTCTGCCACAGGTAACGCGAACCGGAGACATGGTACAGGTACGCAATCAGGTTGACGCTGGCCGAGATGTTGCGGTCTCTTCCGATACCGTCTTTGTTCTGTTCGGGGGCGTGACGCCACTGGCGGGGCGAGTCGTGGATTTGTACGACACGATGACGCTGCGGTATCTGGGCTCGATTGTCCTCCCCACCACGGCGGTCAAGATCGCCGTCGATGAGTCGATCTTCTACGTTTTACGGATGCGGAGCGGCACGTTTGAGGTCATGGCCCTCAGGCGAAGACCCTCGTAAGTCCACAGATGAGGATCCGGTACGTCTTCGCGCGGTCCGTGCGGAAATCCGCCGTTGCCGCTTTACAATGGAGTGTTGGCCTCCAGGTCGGGTTGCCTCCTATCCCGGCCACCGCAGCACCGTAAACACCGCCGTCCCGATCAGCGCCACCGCCCACACGAGGTCCAGGTTGAGCCAGAACCGGCGCAGGTGTCGCAGGCCGGCCCACTGGTACACCACGAGCGCGATCGCGCCGGTGATCCCGATGTAGCCGAGCGTGTGCAGCAGCGTGGCGCCGATCCCGCCGGCGCTGAGCTGCCCGATGCCCGCCGTCGCCGGCGCCGCCATCGCATGCCCCGCGTGCGCCGCATGGCCCAGGGCCATCGCGGGCTCGAGCGCAAACGGGATCACCATCAGTCCCGCCCCATGCGCGGTGGCCATCAGCATGGACCAGACGGCGAGGTCCATCCAACTCGCTTTCATCCCGCCGAACCGCGGATGCGACGAGCGGACCAGCTTGAAGACGCCGAACCCCGCGAGCACCGCGGCCACAAGCCACGTGAGCGCTTCGCGCGGCAACGCCGCCCCGAGCAGGGCGCCCACGATCACCGCCAGCAGCACCGCCACGCCGTGCCCCACCGCGAGCGGCGGGAGCGCGCGCCACACCGCGCGCCCCTTGCCCTCCTGCATCCCCAGCGCCACGGCAAACAGCCATCCCATGCCGGGATTGATGCCGTGCCACGCCCCGAGGAGCAGGAGGGCAACCCACGGAAACGCGTCGAGGTTCACGAGTAGCAGAACGAGTCGGAGGACGCGTCACCGCCCGCGAGCCGGACCTGGTGCGCCCGGATGCCTTCCTCGAACTCGCAGATGAACCCCGGGTCGAACGACAGCCCGCCTTCCGGCGGCGCGCTCACCTGCACCATCCACGACTTGATGCCGTCCGGATAGAACTGGGCGTCCCACGGTGTGTAGAGCGAGTTCGTGATGTACACCCGGCGCCCGTCGCGGCTCACTTCGACCATCTGCGGCCCGCCGTTGAGCGGCTTGCCGGGCAGACCAGGGTGACCCTCGCGGCGCACGATCCCGCCGATTTCGACCGAGCCCGCGGGCTTCGGGTTGAACGGATCGCTCACGTCGTACCGCAGCAGGCGGCCCATGCCCCAGCACGACACGTACAGCCAGCGGTCGTCCACCGAGAGATTGATGTCGGTGACGAGCGGCGGGACCGCCTTGAAGCCCTGGAGCAGCGGGGGCAGCACCTCGGGCTGGGCGGGCTCGGCCGGGATGTCGATCACCTTCTTCACCTTCCACACGCCGCCCTTGTCCCCGTTCCCGTTCGACTTGTCGAGGTACCACATCCAGATGGAGCTGGAGAGATCCTCCAGCGACATCACGACGCCCACGAAGCCGTACGTCCTGGTCGGATCGTGCGCCGGGCGCAGCTCGAGCGTCATCTGGTACTGCGGGCCCAGCTCCAGGCGCTGCAGGTGCTTGCGCTTGCGCAGGTCCCACACGTGCAGCGAGTTGCCGTACTTGCCCGCGAGCAGCAGCTCGGGGTTCACGCCCTGGCTCACCATGTTGGGCGTGCCCCATTCGCTCGTGATCATCGTGTCCTGGCCCAGGTGCCAGAAGAAGTCGTACGCCAGGAACTGGTCGCCGCGGTCCTTTTCCCAGGCGCCCTTCACCTCGAACGTCTCGTGGTCCATCATGAAGATGCCGCCCGGACCGTCGCCGCCCGGGCTGCCGAGCGCGTTGAGATAGATGCCGTCCGGACCGCAGTGCACGGTGTGGGGCGCCGCGTACCCGGTCTTCTCCATGACTTCCTCGGGCTCGATCACCTTGATGAGCTTCGGGTTCCGCGGATCGGGCTTCGTGTCCACCACGTGGATCCGGGTCGAGTGCGTGCCGGGGACCACGAGATAGCGCCGCTCGACGTGCGCGTGCGGCGCGTAGGGACAGAGGTGCGAGCTGCACGCGTTCCAGCCGAAGTGATGCAGCTCGTTGCCGGCGTGCGGGAAATCGACCCGCCCCACGAGCCGCCCGTAGGTGGGCGATCCCGCGGCGACGTCGACGACCCCGAGGCCGTCCGTCCGGGACCCTCCCTCGGGAGCGAGCAGCGTGACGTAGGCCAGGTCTTCCGGCGGAGCCTCGCTCGCGAGCTTGGGCGAGGGGTAGAACGTCGCATCGGGCTTGAGACGGGGCATCGGGGAGCCTCTGGGGTATCGGGTTCACCCTGATGAGGCGCGGGACGGCCCCGGACGGGCTCACGCCCATCTGGCGGCCGCGCCCGGGACCCCGCTAATTATGGCTCTCACGGGATGTCACCCATGCCGGACCACCCGGACGTCACCCAGGCCCTGCTCGCCCTCTCCCGGGGGAACCGCTCGGCGCTGGACGGCCTGCTGCCGGTCATCTACGACCAGCTGCGCGCCCAGGCGCAGCGCGCGCTCCGCTCCGAGCGGCCGGACCACACGCTCTCGCCCACGGCGCTCGTGCACGAGGCCTATCTCAAGCTCGTGCGCCTCGAGCGCGTGGAATGGCGCGACCGGGCGCATTTCTTCGGCGCATGCGCCAACGAGATGCGGCGCATCCTGGTCAGCTACGCCCGCAACCGGAAGGCCGGGAAGCGCGGCGCCGGCGCCGACCACCTGCCGCTCGAGAACGCCGCGGTGGCGGCGCAGGACCGTCCCGCCGAGCTGGTGGCGCTCGACGAAGCGCTGGAGCGGCTCGCGGCGCTGGACCCGCGCCAGGTGAAGATCGTCGAGTGCCGCTTCTTCGCCGGGATGAGCGTGGAGGAGACGGCGGAAGTGCTCGCCATCTCGCCCGCCACGGTGAAGCGGGACTGGACCGCGGCGCGCGCCTGGCTCAACCGCGAGCTGTCGGACTGATGGTGGGTGACGGCGACCGTGCGGCCCGCTGGGCGCACGTGCAGCGGATCTTCCACGAGGCCCTGGAGCATGACGGCCCCGAGCGGGAACGGTACCTGGACGAAGCCTGCGCCGGCGACGCTTCGCTCCGCCAGGAGCTGACCTCCCTGCTGGCGGGCGCGCAAGCCGGCTTCCTGGGTGAGCCCCGTGACGAGGCCGAGTCGCCCGATCTCGAAGACAGCCGCATCGGATCGTTCCGCATCCTGCGGCCGCTGGGGCACGGCGGCATGGGCTCCGTCTACCTGGCGGAGCGCGAGGGCGCCGGCTTCACCCAGCAGGTGGCGCTCAAGCTGCTGCGGTCGGCCATGCTCCTGCCCGCCGGCCTCGCGCCCCAACTCGAGGAGCGGTTCAGCCGGGAGCGTCACATCCTGGCCCGGCTCGAGCACCCCGGCATTGCCCGGCTCATCGACGGCGGCTACACGCCGGCTGGACAGCCCTACCTGGCCATGGAGTACGTCGAGGGGCTGCCGCTCACCGACTACGCCCGCACGCACGAGCTGGGCGTCCGCGCCCGGATCGAGCTGTTCATTGCCGTCTGTGAGGCGGTGCAGTACGCCCACCAGCGGCTCGTCATCCATCGCGATCTCAAGCCCAGCAACATCCTCGTCACGGCATCCGCCCACCCGAAGCTGCTCGACTTCGGCATCGCCACGTTCGCCGAGGTCGAGGAGGGGCGTGACGCCGCGACCGCGTCACGCACGGGCCTCTGGTTCACGCCCAACTACGCGAGCCCGGAGCAGGTCCGCCGCGAGCGGGTCACGACGCTGTCGGATCTGTACTCCCTTGGCATTCTGTTGTACGAGCTGCTGGCCGGCACCCGGCCGTACGAGGCCTCGACGCTCTCGCCGGCGGGGCTCGAAGAGCTGGTCTGCCGGCGGATCCCCGAACGGCCCAGCGTGCGCGCCCCCAATTCGCGCGTCGCGCGCCTGCTCCGGGGCGATCTCGACACCATCACGCTCAAGGCGCTGGCCAAGGAACCGGAACGGCGCTACGGCTCCGTGCAGGAGCTGGCGGACGACCTGGGCCGTCATCTTCGACGCGAGGCGGTGCGCGCGCGCCCCGACAGCGTCGGGTACCGGTTCACGACGTTCATGCGGCGCAACGGCACGGGGGTGGCCGCCGCCGCATTCGTGGTGACGGCGCTGGTCGGCGGGATCGCCGCGGCCACCTGGCAGGCCCGCAACGCGCAGCGCGCCCGTGCCGAAGCCGAAGAGGTGGCGGACTTCCTCATCGGCCTGTTCGAGGAGAACGACCCGCAGCAGGCACCGGTGGACCCGGCGCTCGCCACGGCCGTGCTCGAGCGCGGGGTGGCGCGGGCGGACGAGCTTGCCGAGCAGCCCACGGTGCGAGCCCGCCTGCTCGACGCGCTGGGAATGGTGTTCCTGAACCTCGGACGGTACTCCGAAGCGGATCAGCTCATCGGACAGGGGCTCGGCCTGCGGCTCGACGCGTACGGTGAGGCACACCCCGACGTCGCCCTCAGCCTGGCACACCTTGGCCGGCTCCGCCGGTACCAGGGCGCGTACACGGAGTCCGAGACGCTGCTCCGCCGCGCGCTCGCCATCCAGGAACGCGCCCTGGGCCGCGACGATCCGGCGGTCGCCGAGACGATGAGCGAGCTCGCGTTCGTGCTGCCCTATCTCGGCCGCCTCCGCGAAGCGGAGGTTCTCTACCGTGCGGTCGTGGACCTGCGGCGCAGGACGCTGGGGGACGACGACCCGACCGTGGGCGACGCGATCTTCCGGGTGGCGGCCATCCTCAGCCTCGAGGGACAGACCGCCGCCGCGGAGTCGGTGGGACGCGAGGGCCTCGCGTTCCGCGAGCGCACCATGGGACCCGACGACCCGTCGGTGGGCCAGGCCCTGATCGGCGTCGCTGACTACGTGGCGGAGGACAGCATTCGCGCGGACGAGGCGGAGCAGATGTACCGGCGCGGGGTCGCGATCCAGCGGCGGGCGTACGGCGACCGTCACATGGCGCTGCTCCACGGCCTCGGCAACCTGGCGCAGTTGCTCTCAGCCCGGGGCCGGCACGACGAGGCGCTCGCCCTGCTCCGAGAAGTGCTCGAGCTTCGCGCGGCCCTGCTGGGGCCGGACCATGAATCGCTGGCCGCCGTGAAGGAAAGCATCGCCGATGTCCTGGCGGCCAAGGGATCATTGAACGAAGCCATCGCGCTGCGTCAGGAAGCTCTGGCGGCGTGGCGTCTGCTCATGGGCCCGCGGCATCCGAACGTGTCCGGCAGCCTGAAGGGCCTCGCCTTGCTCTACGGTCAGGCAGGCGACCTCGCCGCGGCCGAATCCCTGCTCGTCGAGGCGGTCGCCATTCGGCGCGAGGCGAGCGGGTCCCGGCACGCGCTGGTTGGCATCCTGCTCGCCGACCTGGGGCGGCTCAACGTGCGGCGCGGGCACTACGAGGAAGCGGAGCGCTATCTCCTCGAGGCCCAGTCCATTATCGAGGCCCAGATCGCCCGCACCCACCCGGACGCGCGGGCCGTGCGTGAGGCCCTCGCAGACCTGTACGACGCGTGGGGCCGCCCCGAGCAGGCGGCGGCGGTGCGCGAGGCCTCACGTTGAGCATATGTCGCGTGCAGCGTGTAGCGTGAGGCGGAACAACCCATCCCGTCTTTCCCGCTTATCCCGCTTCCCTTCCAGCCCGTTAATCCCGTCTATCCCGCCCATCCCGCCGCACCACCGCATCCGAATGGCGGCGCGGATCGAACGGCTCGAGGAACGAGCGACCCAGGGCGAATATCCCCCGTTGCGGGATCGCGAAGTCGCCGAGCCTCGCCTGCGAGGGAAGCGGGCCGGGCACCCCCAGGTCGCGCCCCCGCAGTGACGCGGCGCTCTCCCCCACCAGCCACACGCGCTGCGGATTCATGGCAAAGCGCTGTCCGTTCGGGACCTTCCCGGTGAAGGCCACCCGTCCAACGCCGAGCAGCTGCCGCGCGGCGACGCCGAGCCAGTAGAGCACACGGGGGCTGCGCCACATCCCGTCGGTAAGCAGCCCGGCCGCCGCGTTCATGACTACGGTCATGGGGGTCGAACGCAGGCTGACCTGCCAGTCGAGCACGCCGTCGCCCACCGTGACCCGCAGCACCCGCGCATCCGTCCACCGCACCGCGATGGGCGCGCGGACGGCCTCGTCTATGGCCTCGCCGAAAAAGCGCGCGCAGGATGTCTGCGCCGACACGTCGGACCAGAAGGTCCAGCGCCCTGCGGGGTCCCGATGCCAGACGGACGAGTACCCGTAGCCCAGGGAGGAGGCCGGGTACCGCCGGAGCGCCAGCACGTGCCCCGAGGCGAACGGCAGCCCCATCACCCCGTAGCCGCGGAAGCGGTCTTCCGTGCCTTCCGGAACCTCCGGGTCGATTTCGGTCAGCTCCGCCAGCGCTTGCGGCTCTGCCAGGATGTGCACCGACCCTCCCCCTTCCTTCCGTCCGTCCTCGAGGGGTGGCTCAACCGTCGGCGTGGGCGAGCTCCGCGGCTCGCATCCAGCCGAGCGCGGTGAGCTGGAGCCGCCCGCGGGCGCCACGCTCGACGAACCCCGTCGCCACGAGCCGCCGCGCGATGAGCCGCAGGAGCGCCCGGCTCACCGGCCAGCGGCGCGGCATGTCGGCCACCGACCGCGGCCCGCCGGAGAGGGACGAGAAGATCGTCAACAGGGCCACGTGTTCGATCGGATTGGCGGACATGCGGCCTCGGCGTCAGGGTCGTTCATCGGATGAGGCGCAGGCGGGGCCGAATCGGGCTCACGCCGGCCGCCGGATCAGGACTTCCTGAGACATCCTGGGCGTGCGGTGTCCCGGCATGACCGGGATTTCGACGACCACCGCGTCGCGATCGGACCGGTTCGGCTGGCCGCCGAACCGCTCGAACATCCTGAGCGCCGCCGTGTTGTCCCGCAGCACCGTTCCCCTCAGGCGCCGGAGCCTCAGCTCGGCGGCGGAGACGAGAAGCGTCTGGAGCAGCAGGGAGCCCAGGCCGCAGCGCTGCCAGGCATCCACCACGGTGATGCTGAAATCCGCGGTGTCCGGAACCGCTGGATCCCGGCTGAACCGGGCCGCCGCAATGCCGGGCCGGCCGGGCTCGTCCTCCGCGATGGCGCCCCACGCGACCTGGTTCTCGAAGTCCAGCTCCGTGAGGCGCCGCAGCTCCTCCTTCGTGAATCCGGTGCGCGGCGCGTGGAACCGCAGGAACCGGCTGCGCGCGCTCATCGCGCCCATCGCCTCGACGATGCGCGCCTTGTCGGCCGGCGTGATCGGCCGGATCCGGACGCGCCGGCCGTCCCGCAGCACCGCCGGGAAGGACAGCGCACGGGCCCATGGGGCCGTCGTGTTCTGGTCGTGATCGTGCCTGGTCATGCTTCGCACCTCCTGATTCCGGAAGGCGCGGGGGAACGCCCGGGCGGCTCACCCGCCCATCGGTCGCCGCTACGGGCGCCGGCGGCAGCCTCGCCCCTTCCACAGCGAACCCCCGGACCTGCACGTAGTTTCTTCGGGCGGCCGGTCGGACTTCCGGTCCGACCGGCCCCAGGCTCCTTTCGTTCACACCTCCTGCGGCCGAGGTTGCACCACGATGTCATCCCGTCGACTCCTCCTCGCGTCTCTGCTCTGCCTTGCCGGCCTCACGCTGGCGCCCGCGTCCACCTCGCATTCGGCGCTTGCCCAGGGCCGCCGCGGCGGCGGCGGGCCTCCGGCTGACACGGCCGGCCCGCGTGACCCCTTCGTCTCCGCCGTGCGCGGGCTCCGGCTCCGCCACATCGGGCCGGGGGCCATTTCCGGCCGGATCAGCGACGTCGCCGTCGCCCCCGACAAGAAGACGTGGTTCGTGGGTGTGGCGTCGGGCGGCCTCTGGAAGACCACGAACGCCGGCACGACGTTCACCCCGGTGTTCGACGGCGAGGGGTCGTATTCCATCGGCGTCGTGACACTCGACCCGCGGAACCCGAACGTCGTCTGGGTGGGGACCGGCGAGAACAACGTGCTTCGGTCCGTGTCGTACGGCGACGGCGTGTACAAGTCGGTGGATGGCGGCCGCAGCTGGCAGAACGTGGGCCTCAAGGCCTCCGAACACATCGGCAAGATCCTGATCGACCCGCGGAACACCGACGTCGTGTACGTGGCGGCGCACGGTCCGCTGTTCAGCAGCGGCGGCGACCGCGGCCTCTACAAGACCACCGATGGCGGCAAGACGTGGAACCGGATCCTGGACGGCGGAGAGTGGGCGGGCGTCGCCGACGTCGTCATGCACCCCGGGAATCCGGACATCCTGCTGGCCTCCACCTGGCAGAAGGCGCGCCGGCAGTGGGGGTACATCGCGGGCGGGCCGCAGTCGAGCCTCCAGCGGTCCACCGACGGCGGCGCCACGTGGACCCGTGTGCACAGCGGTCTGCCGTCGGAGGAACTGGGCCGGATCGGCCTCGTCATCTCGCCGGCGGACCCGGACGTCGTGTACGCCATCGTCGAGGCCGCGAACGCCCGCGGCGGCTTCTACCGCTCCACCGACAACGGCGTCAGCTGGCAGCGCATGGGCGACCACACCACGATCGGCTTGTTCTACCAGGAGCTGTTCGCCGATCCCGCGAACGTGAACCGCGTCTACTCCATGGACGTGCGCACCATGATCACGGACGACGGCGGTCGGACGTTCCGCGCGCTCGGCGAGCAGAACAAGCACGTGGACAACCACGCCATGTGGATCGATCCGGACGACACGGAGCACCTGATCATCGGCTGCGACGGCGGCCTGTACGAGACGTGGGACGGCGGACAGACCTACGACTGGTTCCAGAACCTCCCGCTGGCGCAGTTCTACCGGGTGGAGGTGGACAACTCCCTGCCGTTCTACCGGGTTTACGGCGGCACCCAGGACAACAGCACGATGGGCGGGCCGTCGCGCACCCGCACCCGCAACGGGGCGCAGAACGGCGACTGGTTCCTCACCGCGGGCGGCGATGGTTTCCAGACGCGGGTGGACCCGACCAACCCCGACATCGTGTACTCCGAGTCGCAGCACGGCTCACTGACACGGTTCAACCTCGCCACGGGCGAGCGCGTGAGCGTCCAGCCCGATCCGGAGCCCGGCGAAGCCGGCCTCCGGTGGCACTGGGACACGCCCCTCATCATCAGCCCGCACAACCCGTCGCGGCTGTACTTCGCCGCTCAGCGCCTGTTCCGGAGCGACGACCAGGGCGGTGGCTGGCGCGCGGTGAGCCCGGACCTCACCCGGCAGATCGACCGCAACCGGCTCAAGCTCATGGGGCGGGTGTGGAGCGTGGACGCCGTGGCCAAGAACACCTCCACGTCGCTCTACGGCAGCATCGTGACCGTGGCCGAATCACCGATCCAGGAAGGGCTGCTCTGGGTCGGCACCGACGACGGCCTCGTGCAGGTGAGCGAGGACGGTGGCGGCTCGTGGCGCGCCATCACGTCGGTGCCCGGCGTGCCCGACACCACGTTCATCTCGCGCGTCACCCCGTCGGCGCACGACGTGAACACGGTCTACGTGAGCTTCGACAACCACAAGGCCGGCGACTTCAAGCCCTACATTGCGCGGAGCACCGACCTCGGCCGATCGTGGACGCTGATCACCGGCGGGCTGCCCGAGCGCGGCTCGGTGTACGTGGTGATCGAGGATCCCAAGGACCCCAACCTGCTGTTCGCCGGCACCGAGTTCGGGCTGTTCGTCTCGAACAACCGGGGCGGACAATGGACCCAGGTGCGCGGCGGGCTTCCCACGATCATGGTGCGGGACCTCGCCATCCAGAAGCGCGACGACGACCTCGTGGTCGCCACGTTCGGGCGCGGCTTCTACATCCTCGACGACCTGGCGCAGGTGCGCGCGCTCACGCCGCAGGTGCTCCAGGCCGAGGCTGCGCTGCTGCCGATCGCGCGCTCGCCGCTGTTCGTGCCCTCGTCGCCGGACCCGGGGTGGCAGGGCGCGCGGTTCTGGACCGCCGACAATCCCCCCAGCGGCGCGGTGATCACGTACCACCTGCGCGACGCGCTGCGCAGCCGCGAGGCGGCGAGGCAGCAGGCCGAGCGGGCAGCCGCGCGGCGCGGCGAGGACGTGAATTACCCGACGTGGGACACGCTGAGGGCCGAGGACGTGGCGGACGACCCGGCCATCGTCGTCACGGTGTCGGATCCGGAAGGCCGCGTGGTGCGGCGGCTGACCGGGGCCACGGGCGCTGGCCTCCAGCGCGTGACGTGGGACCTCCGCTACCCGTCCGGTATGCCGGTGACGCCTGCCCGCCCCGCGGCCGGCGGGTTCGGCGGCGGGTTCGGGTTTGGCGGCGCGGCGGGGCCGTTCGTGGTGCCCGGCACGTACTCGGTCGCCATCGCCAAGGTGGTGGACGCCGTCGTGACGCCGCTCGGCCAGCCGCAGAGCGTCGAGGTGTACCAGCTCGAGCCGGTGGGCGCGCCGCGCACCGCGGCGGCACTGGCGTTCGAGCAGCGCGCATCCGCCCTGCAGCGGGCGGTGCTCGGCGCCAACGCGGCCGCCGGGGATGCGGCGGGCCGGGCGGAGCTGCTGCAGCGGGCGCTGCATGACACCCCGGGCGCCACGCCGCAGATGCTGGCCGACGTGCTTGCCCTGGGCGACACGCTGCGCGCCCTCCAGTGGACCCTGAACGGCGATCCCACCGTGGAGCGCCGCCAGGAGTCCTCGCCCCCGTCGCTGATGGATCGGCTGCGTCGCTTCACGGGCGGGTGGTCTTCGTCCCTGGGCGACCCCACGGCCAGCCAGACACGGCAGTACGAGATCGTGGCTGGCGAGTTCGGCGCCATTCTCCAGCGCCTGCGCCGCACGATCG
The DNA here is from genome assembly GCA_036732805.1 of Gemmatimonadales bacterium. Classification (GTDB taxonomy): domain Bacteria; phylum Gemmatimonadota; class Gemmatimonadetes; order Gemmatimonadales; family GWC2-71-9; genus JAOTWJ01. Next base: position 31,157 of record DAINBS010000001.1, read on the forward strand.
AAGTGGATCTCAAGCGGGTCGAGGATGCCGCCGAAGCGGCGGGGGCGCCGTGGACGACGGGGAGGATTCCGACCTGGCGGTAGGGTAACAGACAGTGAAAATTGAAAACTGAAGATTGGAAATTGCGGATTGGGGCTGGCCAACCAGCGCACGTCCGCAATTTTCAATTTTCAATGTCCAATTCTCAATGTTCAATCTCTGATCCTCAGACTCCCGCAACGAGGATCATCTCACTCATCGCACACGCCTGACGCATGGCTTTCGCCGGCCGGTACTCCTCCGATTCCCACCACGCCTTGGCGCGCGCGGCGTCCGGGAACTCCAGCACGACCACCCGCCTGGGCTGCCACGCTCCCTCGAGTCGTTCCGCTGGCCCGCCGCGCACGAGGTAGCGTCCCCCGAACGCGGTCACCGCCCCTTCCGCCAGGGCCTTGTAGCGCTCGTAGGGCACGGGATCGGTGACTTCGATGTTCACGATGACGTACGCCGACATGCGATCTCCTCTTCGGTGATGTCGGATCGGACTAGTGACGCTCGGCGGGCGGGCGCACTGGGCTCCCGGTCTGGGCAATGCGACGCGTCGCAGCCACCAGCTCACGCGTGATGCCCAGCTCGTGTGACGAGTGCCCGGCGTCGGGCACGATCACCCAGTCGAGTTCGGGCCACGCCCGCCGCAAGTCGTCGAGGTTGCGCACCGGACAGACGATGTCGTAGCGGCCATGGACCGCGAAGGACGGGATCCGGCGGATGCGGTCCGCCCGGTCCAGGAGCAGCGTGTCGGGCTCGAACCGCACGTTGCGGAAGTAGTGGGCCTCCAGCCGGGCCAGGCTCCACGCGGTCGCGTCCTCGGCGAACATGCCGGCGAACTCCGGGTTCGGGAGCAGCGTACAGCTCGACCCCTCGTACACGCTCCAGACCCGCGCCGCGGCGAGGGCCGCCTCCCGATCGTCCCCGGTGAGGCGCCGCCAGTACGCCTCCAGCAGATCGCCGCGCTCGGCCTCCGGGATGTACTCGGCGAAGATCCGCCACAGCTCCGGCTGAATCCAGCGCACGTCCTGCAGCCACCACTGGATCTCGGCATCCCGCAGCAGCCAGATGCCACGGAGCACCAGGCTGCGTACCCGCGCCGGGTGTGTCTCCGCGTAGTGGAGCGCGAGGGTGCTGCCCCACGATCCACCGAATACGTGCCAGGTATCCACGCCGCGGGCCTCGCGCAGCCGCTCGAAGTCCGCGACGAGCGCATCCGGCGTGTTCCCCTCGAGCGCGCCCGCCGGGCGCGATCGCCCCGCGCCGCGCTGATCGAGCAGCAGGACGCGAAAGGCCGCCGGATCGAAGAAGCACCGGTCGAACGGCGAACAGCCCGCTCCCGGGCCGCCATGCACGAAGAGGATCGGAATGCCCGCCGGATTGCCGCACTCCTCCCAGTACAACTCGTGCGGAGCGTCCACCGCGAGCGTCCCGGAGGCGTAGGGTTCCGTGGGAGGGTAGAAGTGCTCGTTGGCCACGGGGCACGCTCAGTCCGGTTGGGCGGTGAAGTCCAGTGCCGTTCCAACTTGTTCCGCCTACGGTTTCCCCAGGCGGGAATGCTAACACCAACAAGTTGGAACGGCACTAGCGCGGGGTGCTTCGGGATGGGCGGGATTCGCTCAGTCGGGGGATTCTGCGAGCAGCCGTCGCACGGCGGGCTCGAACGAGATCATCGCGAGCGGCCCAAGCGCGGCATGCCGGATCCGTCCCCGGCGGTCGACCAGGAACGAGGTCGGGTACCCGCGCACGCCGCCGAACGCCCGCTCGGCGTCCCCGCCGACGATCGCCACGGGATACGTGATTTCGCGCTCGGCGAGAAACGCCGTGACCTCGGCCGCCGGGCCGCGGTCGCGCGACAGCCCCAGCACCACGAGCCCCGCCGCCGCATGGCGCTCCGCCATGGACTGGAGCAGCGGCATCTCCACCCTGCACGGCGGACACCACGTGGCCCAGAAGTTCACCAGCAGGACCTTGCCGCGGAGCGCGCCGCTCGACACGGTGTCACCCGCGAGCGTTTCGTACGCAAACGTGGGCTCGAGGCCCTCGCCGGAGCCGATGCCCACCACGGCGCCGAAGTGCGGGCCGAGGCGAGCGAGCGCGAAGGCCAGGATGCCGAGGAAGAGCAGGTTCCACGGGCTGAGCCAGCGCCGCAGGCGGCCGGCCTTCGGCGGCGGTTCGGTCATCGCGCGTCCGGAATGACGTAGAGCAGCACGGCGAAGAAATGGGCCGCGCTGCCCAGCATCACGAATCCGTGCCAGAGCGCGTGGTGATACTTGAGCCGCCGCCAGCCGTAGAACGCGACGCCTACCGTGTACGCGAGGCCGCCGGCCACCAGGAGGAGGATGCCGCCCGTTGCCATCGTCGCGAGCAGCGGTCGCACGGCCACCACCACCATCCACCCCATCAGCAGGTACAGGGACACCGCGAGCACGGGCCGGCGGGTCCTGGTGAGCTCGAGCGCGAGCCCCACCAGCGCCAGTCCCCACACCACGCCGAACAGCGACCAGCCCCAGGGCCCGCGCAGCGTGACGAGTGTGAAGGGCGTGTAGGTACCGGCGATGAGGAAGAGGATCCCGGCGTGGTCGACCGCCCGAAGCACCCCTTTGGCGCGCGGGATCGGAATGGCGTGGTAGAGGGTGCTGGCCAGATACAACAGCACCAGCGTCGCCCCAAACACGCTGCACGCCACCACGTGCCAGGCCGTGCCGCGCCGCGCGGCGAGCGTGACGAGCACCACCGCTCCGACCGCGGCCAGCAGCGCACCGATCCCGTGGGTGATGCTGTTGGCGACCTCCTCCCCGGCGGTGAGCGGGCGGCGTTGGGGCGGGGGAGTCGTCATGGGCGGGAAAGCTAGCGGGGACGCGAGCGACCGAGGGATAGGGAGACCGAGGGATAGAGGGATGGAGGGATGGAGCTTGCCCGTCAGGTTCTGTCCCTCCATCCCTCCATCCCTCTATCCCTCCATCCACCCCCCCTGGCGCACCCGCCATTCCGGGTACATGCTCATGGCCCATGCCACCGCCCTTCGCCGACCAGACGCCGGGGGACCGCCGGACCGCTGTGGACCGGCGGGTCCACGTGCTCCCGTTCACGGCGGAGCGGCGGCGGGGCGCGGACCGCCGGAGCGGCGGGGACCGCCGCGCGCTGGGCCTCGAGACCCTCGACCACCTCCAGCTGGCCCTCGACCATCTCGTTCGGGCCGCGGAGGATGCGACCCTCGACGACGAGACCCTGCGGCGGATCGACAACGTCCTCCTGCGCCTCTGGGCCCTGCTCGAGGAGCAGGCGGCGGAATCCCACCACCTCCCAGTGGTGTAGGTGATTCGTCCCTCAAACCGGAGCACTCCATGGCGGCCGTAACTCCTGGCCGGTTCATCTGGCACGAACTGCTCAGCACCAATCCCGACGCGGCCATTCCCTTCTACAAGAAGGTCGTCGGGTGGGACGTCACGCTGTGGGACCAGGATCCGGGCTATCGCATGTTCACGTCCAACGGCGTGCCCATGGCCGGGCTGATGCAGTTGCCCGAGCAGGCCAGCCAGGGCGGCGCTCCCTCCCACTGGGTCGCGTACGTCAGCGTGCGCGACGCGGATCAGACCGTGGCACAGGCGGTGCGCATGGGTGCCATGACCTACCTGGAGCCCATGGACGTGCCGACGGTGGGCCGTGTCGCCGTCCTGGCCGACCCGCAGGGAGCGACCTTCGGCGTTTACCAGCCCGCCACCTCGGGCCAGTCCCCCGAGGACCCGCCGCTGGGAGACTTCTCCTGGCACGAGCTGGTGGCCGACGACTGGAAGACGGCGTGGGAGTTCTACAAGGCGCTGTTCAATTGGGAGCCCGACCATCAGTACGACATGGGCCCGATGGGGACGTACTGGATGTTCCGCCGGGTGCCGGGGTCGCGCACGCTGGGCGGCATGTTCACGCGGCCGCCCGAAATCCCGCACGCGCACTGGCTCCCCTACGTGCACGTGGCCAGCGCACACCGCGCGGCCGAGCTGGGTGGCAAGTACGGCGGCCGGGTAATGCACGGACCGATGGAGGTCCCGGGCGGCAGCTACATCACCCAGCTCATGGATCCGCAGGGAGCGGTGTTTGCCGTGCAGGCGATCCCGGCGAAGACCGAGTCGGTCCCGGTGGCGCGGAAGCCCAGCACTCCTCCTTCGAGAAAGCCGGTCGAGAAGCAGCCCGTCGCGGCCCGCCCGGCGGCGAAGCCGGCCCCGACGAAGAAGCCGGTCAAGAAGGCGGCGCCGGCGAAGCCCGCCAGGCGACCGGTCAAGAAGAGCGCGCCTCGCCGCAAGCGATAGACGCCCGCCACCCACTGTCACGGCGGCTCAAAAGCGCAGGTGTTCACCGGCGCCGGTGACCCCCGACTCCTGCCACGCCGCGCGGCGTTTTGGGCCGTCGCTAACGTTTCCAGCCCCTCGCGCGTCTTTGGGGTGAATGCAGGCTCTCCCAACCGACTACCCGACACCCGGGAGGTGTCCGATGCGCAAACTGACCGCCATGATCTTCACCGGGGCCCTGCTCGCGCCCCTGGCCCTCGCGGCGCAGGACGCGCCACCCGCCCGCCCGGACACCGCGCCACTCATGCGGCTGCGGCAACACCGCGCAGACCTGATGGGCATGGGGGCCGCACAGGGCGTGTTCGCGCCCCAGATGCTGCTCAATCGCCGGACACCACTTGCGCTCACCGATGACCAGGTGAAGCAGCTCGAGGCGCTGAGCACGGAGGTGCAGCAGGTTCACGAGAAGGCCCAGGCCGACGGGAAGCCCCACCAGGAGAAGCTCGCGGAGCTCTGGAAGGCGGACCAGCCTGACGCCGCGGCGCTCCAGGCCGAGATGCGCGCCCTGATGCAGACGCATCAGACCGCGGCGCTCAGCGCCACGGCGGCGGCCGCCAGGGCCAAGGGCCTGCTCACCGCCGAGCAGCGTGGCCGCGTCGAAGGCTGGGGGGACGCGCGCCGGATGATGCAGGGCCGACGGTTCGGCCCCGGCATGGGTCGCGACGGAGCCCGCCCGGGCGCGGGGTTCCGAATGATGCCGCGCATGCGCCGCTTCATGTAGGCTGAGTGCCAGTTGAGGCGCCCGGACCCGATTCGGGTCCGGGCGCCTCGTCACGTTTCCCCCTCCCGACCCAGGAACCGCTCGGCGAGCCGCACCAGCTGCTCGTCACGCTGCTGGCGCGCGCGCACGAGGATGCGCTTCACGTGCACGTGGAGCGCGGGCTCCCCCCACACGTATCCGGTCGCCACTTCCGCGCTGTGCGTGTCGCCGGCCCGCGCGCCGCCGAGCAGCGCCCACGCCGCGGCCTCGTCGTAGTCGGGGTCGTCCCGCTCCGGCAGATCGTACCGGGGCTTCGGCCCCTCGGCGTCTTCGTTCACGAACGCGCGTGACATGCTCAATGGCTAATCCGGCGCCACGTCTCGGGCAAGCGCGCCGTTCCGTTTCGATGCACCTGGTGTGAGATGGATCACACTGCTGTCCCTGGCCAATCCAATAACTCCAACGAAGACAAGAAGTTGTCGTGCCGGATCTGGCGGAACGCGCGTTGCCGATCTCCCCGCCGACGATGTCAGCCAGACACCCAGCGAGGAGGAAACCATGTGGCACGCTTCGAAGTTCGTCGTTCTGTCGGCGGTCGCGGTCGCGGCCGCGGCGTGCAGCGACGCCGCCACCGGCCCGGTTGACGGGTCGGCGCTCTCCCATGTCATCTCCCCCACGGAACTCGGCCAGGCACTCGATACCGCCCCGGCGCGCGTCGAGATCAAGCTCGAGCGCGGCACCCTCGTGGCCCGTGAGGTCGAGCTGAAGACCTCCGACGAGATGTCGGACGAGGAGTACGTGCGCGGCCTCGTGACCGCCGTCTCCGCCTCCGCCGGGACGGGGACCCTCACGTTCGAGATGGGCGGCCTCGTCGTCACATTCGCGTCATCGGCCCGGTTCCGGAACGACGACGAGAGCGGCAACCTCACGATGGACGAGTTCGTGACCCGCATCGAGACCGCGCTCGCCGCCGGCGTCCAGCCCGCCGTGCGCGCCAGGCGGCCCGCCGCCGAGCCGCAGGCCCCGGATGACGCGACGTTCCAGGCCACCGACCTCAGGATCCGCGACCGCGCGGAGTCGCCCAAGCTCGAGCTGAACGTGGATGCCGACAACTTCGAGCCGAACGACGCGCCGCCGCCCGAAGCCTGGCTCAACGTCCTCGGTCTCACGATCGAGATCCGCTCGACCACCGGGCTCGAGGCCGATGACGACGATCGCGACGAAGCCGAAGTGGAGGGCCTCGTGGCCTCCGTCGATCTCGCGGCCGGGCGCGTCACGCTCACGAGCGGCGCCATCATCATCGTGCCCGACGCCGCCGCGTTCGACGACCAGGACGACGCCGACGACGAGCACCTCATGTCCCTGGCGGCCGTGCAGGCGGCGCTCGACGCGGGCCAGACCGTGAAAGGCGAGGCGGAGGGCGCCCTGCAATCCTCCGATCCTGTCACGATCCTCGCGCATGAAGTCGAGTTCGAGATCGAAGACGGCAACGGCGGCCAGCCGGGTCAGGGCACCGAGTTCGACAGCGCCGTGCAGTCGGCGGATGTGGGCGCGGGGCTGTTCGTCCTCTCGAGCGGCGCCACGGTCCGCATGACCGACTCTACCGCGATCTCGGGGCTGGGCGACCTGTTCACCCTCCAGGCGGTGGCCGACGCGCTCGCCGCCGGGAAGCTGGTGCGCGCCGAAGGCCGCGCGACCGTGGAGTCCGCGGGCCCGCCGGTTGCCCTCGTGGCGCTCACGGTGAAGTGGGAAGTGGACGACTAGCCTCACCCCCTGGCCCCCTCTCCGCATACGCGGAGAGGGGGAACGGGGGTGAGGCCCGCTGTCGCCGCACCGGGGATCGCGCTACCCTTGGTGGACCGGATAAAGCGCGATGACGATCGCCAGGATCATCCCGCGTATCCCGCTCATCCCGCTTGTCCCGCCGTCACCATCACCGGAATCCGATGCGACTCCTCTCCGTGAACGTCGGCCGCCCGCGCCTCGTCGAGTGGCGGGACGAGCCCGTGCAGACCGGCATCTTCAAGCAGGCCGTCACCGGCCCATGCGCCGTGGCCCACACCAACCTTGCGGGTGACGGTCAGGCGGACCTCGAGGTGCACGGAGGCGTGGACAAGGCGGTCTACGCGTACCCGAGCGAGCACTACCCGTTCTGGAGCGCGGAGCTCGACCGACCGGCGATGCCGTGGGGAATGTTCGGCGAGAACCTCACCACCGAGGGGCTCGACGAAACCACGGTCTGCATCGGTGACCGGTACGCCATCGGCACCGCCGAGTTCGAAGTGTCGCAGCCCCGGCTGCCGTGCTACAAGCTTGGCATCCGGTTCGAGCGCGCGGACATGGTGAAGCGCTTCCTCCAGAGCGGTCGGCTCGGCTTCTACCTGCGCGTGCGGCGGGAGGGGGCCATCGAGGCGGGACAGCCCATTCAGCGGCTGAGCCGCGAGCCCGACGCCCCCACGATCGCGGACCTCGCACTGCTGGAGACAGCGGGGAAGGAAGACCGGACGCTGCTGCAGCGCGCCGTGCGCGCATCGGCGCTCACGCAGGGCTGGCGCGACCGGTACCGGGAGCGGTTGGCCAAGCTCGAGAGGTAGACCCCCCCTGCTACCACTGGCAGGGGGTGGGACCCGGCGGGGCGACGACGGTGCCGTTCTCCTGCGAGGGCGACGTCCTCGTCGTCTATCGCGACGCGCAGGCGTATGCGTCCTTCAGTGACGCTCGTGACCTGGAGGCGGCGGCGCGCCTGCCCGGCAGCCGTCGATCGCCTGCCGCTCCGGCTGCTGGGGCCGGGCGGACGCCCCGAGTGGCAGCGGACCGCTCAGCGAAGCCGGTTACATGGCCGCGAACGTATCACACGCGTTCACCTGGCCCGATTCCAGGCCGCGCCGGAACCAGCGCGCCCGGTCCGCGGCCGAGCCGTGGGTGAACGAGTCCGGGTTCACCTCGCCGGTGGTCTGCTGCTGGATGCGGTCGTCGCCCACCGCGGAGGCGGCCTGGAGGCCCTCCTCCACGTCACCCCCCTCGAGGATGTTCCGCTGCGACGTGCTGTAGCCCCACACGCCCGCGAAGCAATCGGCCTGCAGCTCAAGCGCCACCGACAGCGCGTTCGCCCGGCCGGGTTGCTGCCGGCTGGCCTGCCGCATGGCGTCTTCGATGCCCAGCAGGTGCTGGACGTGATGGCCGATCTCGTGCGCGATGACGTATGCCTGGGCGAAATCCCCCGGGGCGCCGAACCGGCGGCGCAGCTCGTCGTAGAACGCGAGGTCGATGTACACGCGCTCGTCGCCAGGGCAGTAGAACGGTCCCATGGCGGCCTCGGCATAGCCACAGCCCGACTGGACGGCGCCGCGGAACAGCACGAGCGGCGCGCGGCGGTAGTCCGGGCCGATGATCTGGGCCCAGACGTCCTGCGCGTCGCCCACGACGAACTCCACGAAGCGAGTCAGAGTCTCTTCTTCGGGCGTGACGACGGCGGGCGTCTCGCTTCCCGCCGGGAGGGCGGCGCCAGCGCCGCCGAGCAGCGAGAAAAAGTCCTGCTTGAATACGAAGCTGAGGATCAACACGACGATCGTGCCGCCGATCCCGAGTTTGAGCCCGGGGCGGGCACCGAGACCGCGACGGTCTTCGAGGTCGCTCTGTCCGGTGCGGCGAGTCCAACGCATGGAAGCCTCCGGCAGGAGACTGGAAACGCACAAACGGGTCGGGATGGAAGCTAGCCGATCGGCGGGGGCGAGGGATTCTCACCCCCTGTCCCCGGCGGGGGCGAGGGATCCTCACCCCCTGTCCCCGCGGGGGGGAGGGATCCTCACCCCCTGTCCCCCTCTCCGCATACGCGGAGAGGGGGAACGGCCCTTCCGGTTTCGGGAAGTGATGACCCACGGGGCTACGCCGCGGGGCGAGATGAGGTTATCTTCATATCAAGGCGGCCCGACGCGGCGCTGCCGGCGCATGCGAGCAACGGGCGGGACCCGGCCTCGAGCCGGTCCCGCCTTTCTCGTTGAGCCACACCGGACCCCAGCCAGAGGAGGACTCGCTTGAGCCACCAGGTCGAGTACAACGGGTACGTGATCGAGCCCCGGACCCGGCGACGGGAGAAGCCCTTCGGCTGGACCCTCGAGGTGCGCATCACTCCGGCCGGACGGCGGACGGGCGTGCGCCGGTGCCGGGCGCCCAACCTCTACGACAATGAGGAGCTGGCGATCGCCCGCTGTCTCGAGTTCGGCCGCCGCATCGTGGACGGCAGACTGCAGCCGCGGGAGCGGCCGCTATAGCTGCTGGCCCCACCGGATACGCGGAGCGGGACTGCACCTGGAGCCGGGCCCCGCGTCCCTCTGAAGCACCCACGGCGAGCGCGTTCCGCGCTCGCCGTCGTGCTTGGTCACCCTCCGCACCGCACGCCGCCTGGCAGGCGGGTCCCGACGGAACAGGCGGGCCGCGGGACGGTGCCCTGGCGGACGTCCCGGTTCCCGTCTACCGTTGCCCGATGCCCAGCACCCCGCACCAGGCGTGAGCGACCAGCTCGACGGTCTTTCGGCCGCCCTCGCCGACCGCTACCGCCTCGAGCGACAGCTCGGCGCGGGCGGGATGGCCACGGTCTACCTGGCCCAGGACCTCCGGCACCACCGCAAGGTCGCCCTCAAGGTCCTGCGGCCGGAGCTGGCCGCCGTGATCGGCGCCGAGCGCTTCCTGGCCGAGATCCGCACCACCGCCAACCTCCAGCATCCGCACATCCTGCCGCTGTTCGACAGCGGCTGCGTGACCGTTCCCTCTCTCCGCGATGCGGAGAGGGGGTCAGGGGGTGAGGTCCTCTTCTACGTCATGCCGTACGTCGAGGGTGAGTCCCTCCGCGACCGGCTGAACCGCGAGAAGCAGCTCCCCGTGGAGGACGCGGTCCGCATCGCCCGCGAAGTGGCGGCGGCACTCGACTACGCGCATCGCCACAACGTGGTCCACCGCGACATCAAGCCCGAGAACATCCTGCTGCACGACGGTCAGGCGCTGGTCGCCGACTTCGGCATCGCGCTCGCGCTGAGCACGGCCGGCGGCGCGCGGATGACCGAGACCGGCATGAGCCTCGGCACCCCCCACTACATGAGCCCCGAGCAGGCGATGGGCGAGCGCGAGATCACCGCCCGCTCGGACGTCTATGCGCTCGGCGCCGTGCTGTACGAGATGCTGCTGGGCGAGCCGCCGTTCGACGGACCCACGGCCCAGGCGATCGTCGCCAAGGTGCTGACCGAGAAGCCGGCGCCGATCACCTCGCGGCGGGAGCGCGTGAGCGCGGCCGTGGAAGAAGCGGTGCTCACGGCGCTCGAGAAGCTCCCGGCCGACCGGTTCGCCAGCGCCGCCGAGTTTTCCCAGGCGCTCACGCGCCAGCAGCCCACCGGCAGGCGCCCCGCGGCGGCCGCGGCGCGCGCGCGGTTTCTGCCGCTCGCCACGCTCGCGCTCGCGGTGGGGGTCGTGGCGCTCGCTGCGGGTTACGTGGCCGGACGCGCGGCAGGTAAGCACGCAGCACCGGACCCGCTCCCATCGCGGCTCGCCATCCTGGCCCCGAACGTGGGTGGCTCGGGCGCTCCCGCGCTCCACCGCCAGCTCACGCTCACGCCGGACGGTGCCACGGTCATCTACGTCGTGATCATGCCCAACGGCCAGAATCAGCTGATGCGCCAGCGGCTCGATGACGCCGAGCCGACGCTGATTGCGGGCGGCCTGGGGCTGGCGAGTCCGCACATGACACCGGACGGGCAGTGGATCATCGCGTATGCGACCAACACGAGCACCACGGTCCGGCTGCCGCTTGCGGGCGGCACGCCCACGCCGCTTCCCACCAGCGTGATCTCCACCTGGGGAGCGTTCGATTCCGCGGGCGGCCTCTGGTTCTGGCCGTCCGGAGGCCGGGAGGGGACCGGACACCTCGCCCCCGACGGCCAGCTCGAGTATCGGTTCGACGGGAACGACAGCCGCATCCAACAGGTCCTGCCGGACGGGCACACCGCCCTGATCATGCAGTCGCCGGTCGGCAGTAACACGGGCCCGGGCGCCCTGCTCGATCTCCGCACGGGCCGGGACACGGTCCTGGTGGACGTCCCCATCGTCGAGATGCGCTACACCGCGGGCCATCTGCTCGTGGTCCGTCCCGACGGCTCGCTCGAGGCCGCCCCGTTCGATCCGCGGCGGAACCGGATCACGGGCCCGTTCGTGCAGATCGCCACCGGCGTTTCGCTCACCAGTACCGGGGTGGCACACCTCGCCGTCGCGCCCAACGGCAC
>DAINBS010000002.1:0-16207 GCA_036732805.1 Gemmatimonadales bacterium
TCCGGCACCCGCAGGGCGGTCGCGATGCGCGCGATCGGGATCGTGCTGGTGTTCGACGCGAGGACACAGTCGTCCCGCACCTGCTCCTCGAGCGCGCGGAACACCTCGTGCTTGACCGCGAGGTCCTCGAACACCGCCTCGATCACGAGGTCGGCGCGGCGGAATCCCGCCCAGTCCACGCCGCCCGTCAGCAGCGCCACCAGGCGACCGTGTTCCGGCCGGGTGATCCGCTTGCGGGCCAACCGCTCGTCGAGAATGCGCCGGGCCGCGCCGAGCCCCTTGGCGACCGCCGGGAGCGTGGTGTCGCGGAACCGGACGCTCACCGCCGCCTGCGCCACCGCCGTCCCACCGATGCCGCTGCCCATGAAGCCGGCCCCCATCACGCCCAGCCGCTCGATTCGTCGCGCCTCGACGTCCGCGGCAACGCCGAAGTCCTTCTTGAGGGCGTTGGACGCGAAGAAGATGTTGACCAGTTCACGGGACACCTCGCCCACCGCGAGGTCGGCGAACAGTCGCGCCTCGCGCTCGAGCCCCGCGTCCATGCCGTCCCGCAGGCCCACCCCCACCGCTTCCAGCGCCGCGAAGGGCGCGGGATAGTGTCCACCCGACTTCGCCTGCACCTGCCGGCGGGCGAGCGACAGCACCAGCGCTCGGCCAACCGGGTTGTTCTCGACCAGCGCCGCCATGAGCCCGCCCGTGGCGCGCGATGGCTTCCAGCCCGCCGCCAGCCGCTTCGCCGCCTCGGTGGCCGCGCGCTCCAGCACCGCCGGATGCACCACTTCGTCCACCAGGCCCCGGCGGAGCGCGTGGCGGGCTGGGAGGGTCTTGGCCGTCAGGATGAGGTCGAGCGCCGCCCGCAGGCCGATGAGGCGGGGGAGCCGCTGACACCCGCCGGCGGCGGGGATGATCCCCAGCTGGATCTCGGGCAACCCGAGCCTGGTCTTCTCGTGGTCGGTTGCGATGCGATAGGAGCAGGCGAGCGCCGCCTCGAGGCCTCCGCCCAGGCAGGCGCCGTGGATGGCCGCCACGACCGGCTTGCCGAGCGCCGGGATCCGGTTGATGAGCGCCTGTCCCGTTCTCACGAGCGTGTACGCCTGCTCGCGGGACTCGAGCGCCACGAACTCCTCGATGTCGGCGCCGGCGATGAAGGTGTCCGGCTTGCCGGACAGGAGCACGACGGCACGGACCGCCGGGTCGCGCGCGACGGTCTCGAGCGCCGACTCCAGCTCGTCACGCAGCCCACGGGTGATCTTGTTGACGGGTTCGCCGGGAAGATCGAGCACGAGCCGGGCGATGCCCCCGCTGACCGACATGGAGAGCGCCGTCATGCCCGCTCCAGTACCATGGCGAAGCCGATGCCGCCCTGCGCGCAGACCGAGATGAGGCCCAGCGCGACGTCGCGCCGCCGCATTTCGTGCGCGAGCGTGAGCGTGAGGCGGCCGCCGGTGGCGCCGAAGGGATGGCCAATGGCGATGGAGCCGCCGGCGAAGTTGATGATCTCGGGGTCGATTTCCCCGATGGGCTCCGAGCGGCCCAGGTGGGCCTCCGCCCACTCCCGCGACGCGAACGCCTGCAGGTTCGAGAGGACCTGCGAGGCAAACGCCTCGTGCATTTCGACGAGCCCGATGTCGCGCATCGTGATTCCCGCCCGCTCCAGGGCGCGCGGGACCGCGATGGCCGGCCCCATCAGCAGCTGCCAGCCGGGATCGACGGCGCCGACCGCGTGCGACCGGATGAACGCCAGCGGCTCGTAGCCCAGGCCCCGCGCGGCGTCCTCGCCCATCAGGAGAACCGCCGAGCCCCCGTCGGTGAGCCCCGACGCGTTCCCCGCCGTGACGGTCCCGTAGGCGCGGTCGAACACCGGTCGGAGCTTCGCCAGCTGCTCCAGCGTCGTGTCCGGACGAACTCCGTTGTCCCGGTCCACCGGCTCCTTGACGCCCGCCAGCACCGGCGCGATCTCCGCCAGCAGGCGTCCGTCCTCGGTGGCGGCGTGCGCGCGCTGATGACTGCGCAGGGCCCACGCATCCTGGGCCTCCCGGCTGATCCCGTTCAGCTTCGCCATCTTCTCCGCGGACTGCCCCATCGACTCGCCCGTCGACGGCTCGGCGATGGCCGGCGTCACGGGAACGAGGTCGCGCGGGCGGAAGCCCGCGAGGAGCCCGAGCCGGTCACCGAAGGTGCGCGCCTTGCTCAGTCCCACCAGCATGTCGGCGAACCGGCGGGAGTGCAGGATCGGCACGTCGGACAGGCTCTCGGCTCCACCCGCGATGACGACGTTCGCCCGGCCGCTTGCAATCTGGTCCGCGCCCATGGCGATCGCCGTGTTGGCGGACGCGCACGCGCGGTTGACGGTGGCCGCGGGAATGGTGCGGGGGAACTGCGGGAGGAGGCTCACTTCGCGGGCGAGGTTGGGCGCGAGCACGCTCGGGACCACCTGCCCGAAGTACATCTCATCCACCGCCTGCCCATCGAGGTTGCTCCGGTGGAGCAGTTCGGCCGTGGCGTGGCGGGCCAGGTCAACGGCGCTGATGCCGCGGAGTGTCGTGCCCGCCTTGCAGAAAGGCGTGCGGCAACCACCGATGATGGCGACGCGACGACCGGCAGGCCCGGTGGTCATGGGGGAGAAGCTACCCCGGCGGCAAACCCCGTGGTAGCGCACCCGGGTGGGCGCGTGGCATCATTCGGCGGCGCGATTGACCGCGAAAACGCTCGCGACGGCGGCGGGACGGCCATCGATCATCTCGATGACCTCACGGGAGAGCAGGATCTCGAACGGCTCCACCAGGCGCACGAGCTCGCCCGGCTGGAGGAGGTGATCGTCGGAATCCGGGCCCCATCCCTGCTGGCGCTGCCAGACCAGGAAGGTCTCGCCAATGAAGCATCCACCCGGCTTCACGGCGGCGCGGAAGTCGGGAAAGCGCTTGCGGTCGAGGTAGTCGAACATCATCACCACGTCGAACGACGCCGGCGTGATCTGGCTGGTACGGAGGTCCATGTGCAGACATTTGACGGACAGCTTGCGACGCTGCGCTTCGCGCTCGAGCACGGCCAGGCTGTTGGCGTCGGCGTCCACGGCCACGACCTCGGCGCCGCGCTCGGCGGCGAGCAGCGCATGACGGCCGGGCCCGGACGCCAAGTCCAGGACCCGGACCCCCGGCCCAAGCACACGCGCGTGCCAGTTGAACCACGTGCTCGGTGGCTGGCCCCGCTCGTTCCGACGAGAGAATAGCGCCGTGGTCCCCCCCTTCTCAGCCGCAACCCGGACGGCGGCCCTGGCCGAACTCGCCGGGACGCCCGTCGACGTGCTTGTCCTTGGCGGCGGCATCACCGGCGCCGGCGTCGCGCGCGACGCGGCCATGCGCGGGTTCCGCACCGCCCTGGTGGAACGAACCGACTTCGCCTGTGGAACGAGCGGACGGTCGTCGCGCCTGATCCACGGTGGCCTGCGGTACCTCGAGCATGGAGCGTTCCGCCTGGTGCACGAGGCCACGGCGGAGCGGCGGATTCTGCTGCGGATCGCACCGCATCTCGTGTGGCCCCAAGCGTTTCTGTTCCCAGTGTTCGCCGGGGGTCGCCTGCCACGCTGGCAATTGGCGGCCGGCATGTGGCTGTACGACGCGCTGGCGTCCTTCAGGAATGTGAAGCGCCATCGTTGGCTCAGCAAGCGGTCCATGCTGCGGGCCGAACCACGGCTGCGGGCGGAGGGCCTCCTGGGCGGGGCCCGGTATTTCGACGCCCAGTGCGACGACGCCCGGCTGACGCTGGCCAACGCGCGCGCCGCCCATCGGCACGGCGCGCTGGTGGCCAGCTACACCGAGGCCCGGGGCTTCGACGTGGCGGCCGGCCGCATCCGCGGCGTCCGGTTGGCCGATCGGCTGACGGGCGACGAGTTCCTGGCGCGGGCCAGCATCGTCGTCAACGCCACCGGCCCATGGTCGGACGAGATCCGGGGCGACGGCGAGCGCCTGCTCCTCCTGTCCAAGGGCGCCCATGTGGTCGTCCCGCGCACCCGCCTCGGCCTGTCGCACGCCGTGACCCTGCTGTCGCCGCTCGACGGCCGGGTGATGTTCGCCCTGCCGTGGGGCGACCTGTCGTACGTCGGCACCACCGAGACGGCGTTCGAGGGGTCGCTGGACACCGTGTCGGCCTCGGCGGACGACGTGGTCTATCTGCTCCGGTCCGCCAACGCCGTGTTCCCCGATGCCCGCCTGCAGCCGGATGACGTGATCGCAACGTGGGCCGGCGTCCGCCCGCTCGTCCGCCCGCCCAACGGCCGGTCCCCGGGCGCGGCGTCGCGCGAGCACGTCATCACCGAGCGTCCCGGCATGATCTCGGTGGTAGGCGGGAAGCTCACGACCTATCGCCGCATGGCGCGGGACGTCGTCGACCGCGCCGCCGCGGCCCTGCACGCCTTCGACGGACGCGCGCTCGCGTCGCGGCCCCCGACCGACCGGGAGCCGCTCCCCGGAGGAGAGACGGCGGACCTCGACGCCATAGCCCTCGAAACCGAGCAGGAGGGCCTGGCGGCGCCGATCGCGCGCCGGCTCGTGCGCCGGTACGGGAGTGAGGCGCCCGCGATCGCCCGGCTCGCCGCCGCCGATCCGGCGCTCGCGCAGCCCGTCGCCCCCGGTGGATCGGCCCTGCGTGCGGAGCTGGTGCACGCCGTCCGGCGCGAGATGGTCGTGACCCTCTGCGACCTCCTGGTGCGCCGGACCCACGTGTTCTACGAGACGCCAAAACACGCTGTCGAGCAGGCGGCCGAGCTGGTCGCCCTCGTTGCGGGAGAGCTGGCGTGGGACGACGCGCGGTGCCGCAGCGAGGTGGAGGCCTACCGCGCCTACGTCGCGCGCGAGGAAGGGTTCCGCGATCATCTGCCTTGACGCCGCTACGCGGCGGACGCCGCGCGTGCCCGCGCCTGGTCCCGCGCGACCGTGCGGATGGCAAGCAGGACGATGCTCCCGCCCAGGAACGCCGCCAAGGGCAGGATGAACATGGCGGTGCGCAGCCCGAACCGGTCCGACAGGGTCCCGACCAGCGGGTACGCAATCGCGTCACCCGCGATATGGGTGAAGAACACGTAGGTCCCGATCACCGAGGCGCCCACCCGATGCGGCACGACGTCGAAGATGGCGGCCGTCATCGGGCCGTGATACCAGGTGAAGAAGAAGATCGTGCTGAAGAACACGGGAATGAACACATCGAGGTTCTCGACGTTCAGCAGCCAGAAGGCGAGCGGCGCGCCCGCCAGGAAGCCCGCCGAGCCGGCGATCACCCGGCCGCTTGCCCACCGCTCCGCCAGCTGGTCACCCAACCGGCCCCCGAACACCGTCCCGAGCACGCCGCCGAACAGCCCCCACAGGCCGATGGTCCGCCCGACCACCGCCGGGGTGAGCCCGAGCTCGCGCTGCATGTACGACGGCGACCACGCCACCAGCCCGTTCATGGAAAACGTGATCAGCGCCCCGCCAGCGAACAGCCAGATGAGGGTGGGTGTTCGGAACACGATGGTGGCCGCCTGCACCAGTTCCTGGGCCCGCGGGTGGGGAACCCGCGGCTCGTGCCGCTGGCGCACGGCGCGGCGCACGACGAGTGCCAGGAACCCGGCGACCCCGATCCCGGCGAACACGGAGAAGACCGCGACGTCCAGGTCCGCCGATCCCTCGAGCGTGTTGACGAGGTAGGCTGCCACACCGCCGAGCAGCGTCGCCGACCAGATTGGCCACGTGGCCTTGATGACGCGCCACGCGCCCAGCTCCAGCCGGTGAAGCTGCTCGAGAATGGGAAAGTGCCCTTGCTCTCGAGTGGGGTCCCGGAGCTGCGCGGCCAGCATCGCGAGGATGAACCCCGGAATCCCCACGGCCAGGAACGCGGCCCGCCACCCGTAGAGCCCCTCCAGCTCGCCGCCCACCCAGATGCCCACCACGCCGCCCACGGCGAGCCCGCCCCAGAAGATCCCGAGGGCGAGCGCCCGGCCGCGCTCCGGGAAGTAGTCGGCGATCAGCGACTGGGCCGCTGGCGTATAGGACGCTTCACCGATTCCGACCATCGATCGGCAGAAGAACAGCTGCACGAAGTGGCGGGCAAGGCCGCCCATCGCGGTGAAGGCACTCCACACCGTGACGCCCGTGGCGATGACGGCGCGGCGCGACTTGAGATCGCTCAGAATGCCGAGCGGGACCGCGGAGAGCGCATAGACCACGACGTACGCCGACCCGAGCCATCCGAGCTGGGCGTCCGTCAGCCGAAGTTCCTCCTTGATCGGCTCGAACAGCACGAAGATGACGCTGCGGTCGACGTAGTTGATGACGTTGATCGCGGCGAGCAGCAGAACCGCATACCCCGCGTACCGGCGCGACACCGCCACCGTAGCCACGTCCTCACCCTTCGCCGGCGAGCTTCGAGGCCCGTGCGCGTTCGTCGCGGGAGCCCCGCGCCGCGGCGTAGCCCGCACGCAGCCGGTCCATCAGCTCGGCGCGACGCCCGTACAGGCGCTTCGGCGTGCGCGGAGGCACTTTCGCGAGCGCGTAACACGCGAGCAGCGGCAGACCGACCGTGGAGTCCAGGTAGGCCACCACCGCGTCGGGCAGCCGCTCGGGGTCCACCTTGCCCCAGCTCACCGCCTCGGCCGGCGTCGCGCCGGACAGTCCGCCCGTATCCGGGCGCGCGTCCGTGATCTGGAGGTAGTAATCGTGCCCGCGCTCGTCGATGCCGAGCACCTCCTGGATCTGCGGCTCGGTCTGGAGCACGAAGTTCTTGGGGCTGCCACCGCCGACGATGAGGACACTGCTCGTGCCCCCGTCGCGCTTCGCCTCGAGGACGATCGCGGCGGTCTCGTTGACGTCCGCCGACACGTCGTAGCGAAGCTCGTAGCCGGCCAGGGCGAGTTCGGCCACGTTCATGCCGATCGACGAATCACCTGGGCTCGACGTGTAGACCGGCACCTCGTACTCGTGCGCCACCCCCAACAGCGACTTTCGGTTGAGCCCGAGCGCCTTCTCACGCTCCCGCAGGTAGCCGCCGAGCCGGTAGTGATACTCCGCCGTGGACATCATGCGCTGGAAGTCGGGCCCCGCCGAGATCTGGCGGATGAAGGCGTCGGTGCGCAGCAACACGCGGTAGTCGAAGAAGATGTCATAGATCCGCACAACGCCGTCCTCGCGCAGGGCCACGTCGTCCACCTGCGGCCGCCCGGTGTGCATCGAGAAGCCCAGGGCGAAATGCGCGTCGTGGTAGAGATTGGCGCCCGTCGAGACGATCCAGTCCACGAACCCGGCTTCGATCAGGGGAATCACGGTGGACATCCCGAGCCCCGCGGGCGTGAGGGCGCCGGTGAGGCTCATACCCACGGTCCCGTTCCCGGCGAGCATGCGCTGCGTGAAGAGCCGGCAGGCCTCCCGCAGCCGCCCCGCGTTGTAGGCGAGGAACGCCCCGTCGATGAGCTCCGCGGCGGTCTCGGCTCCCGTGATGGGCGCCGGGTCGATGCGCGGACCTTTCAGATATGGCGAGCTGGCGTCGGTCATGAGTGGCGTCCCGGATGAACCGCGATCAGCGTGGGGGAACGGCCGTCCGGCGGCCGGCCCGGATCTCCGACTCGACGACGAGCCGCACGGCCTCGCGCGGGTCGTCGGTAACGTGCATGAGGTCGATGTCCGCCGCGGCGATCTTGCCCTCGGCGGCAACCCGGGAACGTAGCCAGTCCAGGAGGGGTTGCCAGTACGCGCGGGACATCAGGATCACCTCGAAGTCCTCGATCTTGCGCGTCTGCATGAGGGTGAGCGCCTCGAAGAGCTCGTCGAGCGTGCCGAAACCGCCCGGGAAGACGATGAACGCGGACGAATACTTCACGAACATCGTCTTGCGGACGAAGAAGTACCGGAAGTCGATCCCACGGTCGATATAGGGATTGGCATGCTGCTCGTGCGGCAGCTCGATGTTCAGACCGATCGACAGCGCCTCGGCGTCACAGGCGCCGCGGTTCGCGGCCTCCATGATGCCCGGCCCGCCGCCGGTGATGATGGCGAACCCCTCCCGACCAAGGAGCCGTGCGGTCTCCCGCGCCGCCTGGTACCAGGGGTCCGTTTCCGGCAGGCGCGCGGATCCGAAGATCGTCACCGCCGAATGGACGTCCGACAGCCCCTCGAACCCCTCCACGAACTCCCCCAGGATGCGGAGCACCCGCCAGGGATCGGTGCTCGTGAAGCCCCGTCGCTCCTCGATGGGGGGAAGCGAGAGCAGTTGCGCATCGGCCGTCGGAGCGCGGCCGGGTTTAGGACCGGAGGGCTTCGAGGGCCGCGACATGGTCCTCCACGAGGTTGTAGAAGTACGGTGAAACCCGGACGTGGCCCGGCCGCGCGTCCGTGATGATCCCGCGCGCCGCGAGCCGGGCCACGTCGGCATGCGGATCACGTGAGGGAAGCATCACGATGGCCGACCGCGTGTCAGGCGTCGGCGCCACCCTGGGGCGGAGTCCGAAGTCACGGGCGCGCGCGATGAGGTCCTCCGTCAGGGCAGCGGTGACGCGCCTGATGGACGCGATCCCGATCTCCTCCAGCACGTCGAGGCCGCCCAGCTGCGCGTGCACCGCTGCCAACGCCGGCGTCCCCTGTTCGAGGCGGCGGGCGTCGTCGTGGAGCACCAGGTGCGTGGGATCGAAATCGAACTGGCGTGCGTGCGCGAACCACCCGGTCACGTCCGGCTCGAGCGAACGAACGAGGCCCGCCCGGGCGTACAGGAAGGCGATGCCGGGCCCGCCCAGCAGCCACTTCAGACCGCCGGCACAGAGGAAATCCACCCCCGCCGCGTGCACGTCCACGGGGACCTGGCCCACACCCTGGTACGCGTCGATGAAGCAGAGGGCGCCTCCCGCGTGGGCGGCGGCAGCCACCGCGTGGAGGTCCTGGATCGCGCCCGTGGTGAAGAACACATGCGACGTCGCGACCAGAGCGGTGCGGTCGTCCACCGCGTCCGCGATGAGCTCGGGTGGCACCGTGATGCCGTCCGGGCTTCGCACCACGTGCACCGTGATTCCCCGATGGCGCCTCGCCAGCCACTGGTACGCCACCGTCGGGAAGTCGAGATCCGTCGTCACGATGGTACGGCGATCCGTGTGGTCGAGCGCGCTGGCAATCACGGCGGTGGCGGTGGAGATGGACGCATGGAGCGCGATCTCCCCCGCGTCGGCGCCGATCAGGTGAGCGTAGCGGCGTCGCAGTTCGGCAAGGCGGTCCCACCACACGTCGTACCAGGCAGGGGCTCCGCGGGACTCCCACTCGTCCAGGAAAGCCGTCACCCGGGAGCGGGACCGGCGGGAGAGCGCACCGAGGGAACAGGAATTGAGGTAGATCTGACGCTCGAAGATCGGAAACTCCGCCCGGTATGGCGCGAGGTCCCCGAGCGACACGCTTGCCAATTCCATAGGGGCCCAATATACACTCCGATGGCGGGACTCCCGCCGCAGGGCGCATGCGCAGGAACGCCGTGGAGGCTCGGTGAACGACGATCATGCGTGGGCAGGCCGGTATCCCGGAAGCTGGGTCGGGCTGACCCTCAGGCTCACCCTCCGAGCGGCCGTGCGGCCCAGCCTCGCACTCGACCTCCTGACCGCGGTGTGGGCGTTCAGACGGCGGCACTGGGCGCGCCGCTTTCCCTTCCTGCCGCTCCCGGCGCCCGAGTACCTCCGTTGGCGCATGTACACCGCGTACGGCGACGAGGCCGCCGTGCCTCCATTGCATGACGTAATCCGGTTCGCGCGGTGGCGCCGCAGGCTGCTGAGCCGCTGACCCCCTCGGCGCGCGCCGCCGCCGTGAAGTCCAAGGCCATCGCGTTGGGATTCGCAGCCGCGGGCATTACCGACCCGGCCCCACCCCCCCACGCGGACGTCCTGCAGCGCTGGCTCGACGACGGCCTCGCCGGCACCATGCGGTACATGCATCGCCAGGCCGCCAGGAGGCGAAGCCCCCAGACGATCATGAACGGCGCACGATCGGTCGTAGTAGTTCTATACAACTACGCCAACTCCGACCCGCCGACCATCCCGGAAGCCGGGAAAGTCGCCAAGTACGCCAGGGGGCCGGACTACCACCGGGCTCTCGCACCCGCACTCGACACCCTTTGCCAGTACATCGAGACCATCGCCGGACCCGGAACGCGGTCCCAGCCCTTCATTGATGCGGGCCCGGTCCCGGAACGGGAGCTGGCACAGCGGGCCGGGCTTGGCTGGATCGCGAAGAACACCATGCTCATCACTCCGGGGCTCGGCTCGTTCAGCTTCATCGCGTCCGTATTCACGACGGCTGAGTTGGCGCCCGACCCGCCGTTCACCGCAGACCGTTGCGGATCCTGCACGCGATGCCTCGACGCGTGTCCCACCGAGGCCTTTCCCACCGACCGCGTGCTCGATGCCCGCCGGTGCATTTCCTATCTCACCATTGAATTCCGCGGGGACATCGACCGGGAGGCCGGCTCCCGGATGGGCAGCTGGGTGTTCGGCTGTGACGTTTGCCAGGACGTGTGCCCCTGGAACGAGAAGTTTGCGCGCCCGCAGACCGGGTCACCGTTGTCGCTGGAGCCGTCGCGTGCCTGGATTCCGTTCGACGCGTTCGCCACCCTCGACGAGAGCGGTTTTGCCGCGCAGTATGGATGGACGCCGCTCGAACGTCCCGGACTCCGGGGAATGCGGCGCAACATCGCGATCGCCGAGCGGAACGCCGGGGAGGACGCGGGTGACGGATCCGTCCAGGTCACCTGACATCGCGGACATGGTGGCCACGGTGCGCGCGAGGCTCGAAGAGGGCCTTCCGCTCGCGGACCCGCACCATCGGCTCCGTGGGCGACCGGTCGCGCTTCGGACCCTTGGCGGCCCGACCCTGGAAATCGTCTACCGCGACGTGCCGCGCATCGAGGAGTCCGAGGTGCTGGCCGTGAAGCGTCTGCTCGGGCCGCATTCCTACTGCACGGTCGAGCCGCACACGGCCGAGACCCTCACCGTGCGGTTCGTGGTGCCGTTGGAGCCTGAGCGTTGAGTCGGGTCAGTGGGGGCGCCGGATCATCCCGGCATTGATGCGCGCCGCCGTCGCCGGGAAGTCGAGCGAGCCGAGCGAGTCCACCAGGTCGAAGGCGGCGTACAACGGATCCGGAAAAGGCAGGCCCGGCCGGCGCTGATGGGTGGCGCGCAGGTCCGCCTGCCGCACACGGCCCTCGGCATCGAGCACGGCACAGAGCACCGCTCCCCGGTCGAGCGGCGGCTCGCGCGAGAACGGTCCGTAGGTCGCGAGATTCCCCAGCGAGTAGGCAACGAGGCTCGTCTCCCGCCACTCGACGGCGCGCAGCACGTGCGGTCCATGGCCGATCACGAGATCCGCGCCCGCCGCCACCGCGGCACGCGCGATCTCCACGGGATTACCCCGGTCCTCGCCGGCAAAGCGTTCCGGGGCATCGGGGGTCCGTTGCGCGTCCCTGCCTTCGGCGCCCATGTGCAGCGATACCATCACGCGCGAATGCGCCCGGGCCGCCCGTGCGACATGTCGGGTGAGTCCCGACAAGTCCCGTGCGTCCGGTCCGGCGCTGAAGACACTGAAGCCGAGGATCGCGAGGGTGTCGCCGGTGGGGAGGGGCACCAGTGCCGGGAGCGTGTCCGTTCCAACCACGTGGACCTGGGCCTCCGCGAGATGGCGAATGGTCTCGACGAATCCGGCGGCACCCGCATCCATCGCGTGGTTGTTCGCGACGTTGCCCGCCACTCGGGCATGCGGCGCCAGACGCCGGAGCGCGCCGGCCACCGCGGGATCCTGACGGAACGCGTAGCAGTGGGTGGACCCTGGCCGGCACTTGCGCGGAGCGGATCCGCGCCCGATGGCTCCCTCGACATTGAGGAGCACGACATCGGCATCGGCCACCAGCGGTGTCAGGGGTGCCAGGAGGGAATCGGGGTCGGGGAGCAGCGTCGGCGAACCCGACAGGGACTGGGCCGCCCGAAGCCAGTTCGTGTCCAGGTTGCTCCCCAGCATCACGTCCCCGCCCGCGCACACCGTCACCGACCGATCGGGCACCGACGGGATCCCGCGAATGGGCGCCTGTCGCAGCGACAGCGGGACGGCGATGGGCAAGGCCTGGGGCTCTGGGAAGTGCGAGAACTGCGGTCCCCGACCACTGCACCCCACGGCGAGCAGCCCGATCAGGACGGCGCGTCCGGTCACAGGCCTGTCGGATGGTCGAAGAACTCGAACGACAGGCCGAAGCGGTCTCTCAGGTGCTCCCCGAGGGCCTGCACGCCGACGGTCTCGGTCGCGTAGTGCCCGGCGAAGAGGACGTTCACTCCCCACTCCTCGGCGTCGTGGTACGCGTGATGGGACCCTTCCCCCGTGATGAACGTGTCGATCCCGCGTTCGTGCGCCTCCGCGATGTACTCGCTCGCCCCTCCGGTGACGACGGCGATCTGCTTGGTACGGGGCGGGCCCTTCGCGATGACCCGCGGCGGGGTTCCGAGTCGCTCCCGGACGCGCCCGACCAGATCGTCCAGCGGGACCTCGAGGGTCCCCATCACGCCAATCTCGATGCCCTTGTAGCGGCCGAAGGGTCGCAGGCCCTCGAGGCCAAGCTCTCCGGCCAGGACGGCGTTGTTGCCGACCTCGGGGTGGCAGTCCAGAGGGATATGGGCCGCATAGAGGGCGATGTCGTGCCCGATTAATGCGCG
Source organism: Gemmatimonadales bacterium (assembly GCA_036732805.1). GTDB lineage: Bacteria > Gemmatimonadota > Gemmatimonadetes > Gemmatimonadales > GWC2-71-9 > JAOTWJ01. The sequence goes on from DAINBS010000002.1 coordinate 12,692, forward strand.
GACCTTCCGGCCCAGCCGGCCGGTGATCGGCTGGAGCCCAGGCCAGAAGAGACCGTGGTGCACGATCATGAAGTCGGCGTCCCTGGCAACGGCGGCGGCAATCGAGACCTCGCACGCGTCCACGGCACACAGGACGCGGGTCAGCTTCCCGGAGTTCTCCACCTGGAGCCCGTTGACGGCGCGGTCCGAATCGGGCAGTTCCCGCACCTGGAGATACCGATCCAGGTAGTAGGCGAGCTGGGTGCTATTGGTAGGTGTCGTCATAACGACATATAAGAATGAGTATTACAACATCTACTGTTCATCGCCATCGCCCTGCGTGCGGCAGCGGTTGGTGGATGACTCTATGAATCAATAGGTTATCCCGTCACTTCTCGCCTGCCTTGGCTGCTCCATCGGGCGAAGTCATGTTCACCAAGCCGTTGACCTCCCCGCCCTCCTGGACCACCAGGCACCGGGTATTGACGTCGCCTTTGACGCACGCCCCGGCCTGCACCTCGAGCCGATCGGTGGCCGATACCCCACCTTCCACCCTCCCACCGACGATCGCTTCGGTGGAGCGGATGTCGCCTTCGACGACGCCGCCGCGCGCCACCAGCACCTGACGATCGGCCTGGACCATCCCGCTGACGACGCCCTCGACCTTGACGACGCCGGACGTGTGTATCTCGCCCACCACCCGGGTGCCGGGGGCGATGATCGTGAGCGCGGCATCCGCGCGGCTGGCTGAGCGATCGGGACCGTTGGCCATGTGCTAGCGAACCTCGCTGACGACGGTGCGTGGGTCGATGGCGCGGCTCCCGCGCCGGATTTCGAAGTGCAGGTGCGGACCGGTCGAGCGGCCGGTCGAGCCAGCCAGGGCGATGACCTCCCCGGCGGCGATCGTGTCGCCCTCCGCGACCAGCAGGCGTGACGCATGTCCATAAAGCGAGCTGAAATCGTCGGGATGGTCGAGGATGACGAACAGTCCGTACTCCGGGTCCTGCCCGACTTCCGTCACCACACCCCCGCCGGCCGCTCGGATGGCCGCTCCCACTGGCACGGCGATGTCCACGCCGGAGTGGGTTTCATCCCGTGCGCCCGCGTCCACCTGGCCCCGGGTCACGATGCCCCGGCGATCGAGCGGCCAGTGAGAGGGAACGCTGAGCCCGGCCTCGAACCGGCTGGGAACGTCCGGGGCTGCCGCCACGATCGCGGCGAGCGCGAGGGCGGGCGCCGCCGCCCGTTCGTCGAGGTTCGGCACGACGTTGCCGCCCATCATCTCCCTGATCTGGCCGTAGCGTTGCTCGGCCTCCTCGAGCCGCCGCGCCAGCGCCTGCACCTGCTCGCGCTCGGCTTCGAGCCGCGCGATCCGGTCACGCATCCCCGGAACGGTGGCGGCAGTGCGGACGATCGGCGCGTACAGCACCATGCCGAGCACGACGCCAACGGCCACGATCCCGAGCACGACCACCAGGCCACGGGCCGCCCAGAGCGGGAGCCGGACCTGTCGCGAGTCGGGGTCTCCGTCCCGGTGGACGACGATCGTCACCCCCCGATCGTGCGTCATCCGTCGAAGGGCTCGCCCAGAATCAGCTCGAGCACGCGCGCCAGGTCGTCGTTGGAGTAGTAGTTGATCGTGACGCGCCCGCCTTTGCCGCGGCGGGAAACGAAGACATCCGTCTTCAGTCGGCGGCGCAGGGCGTCTTCCACCCGCCGTACTTCCGCGTCCGGCTTTCTGGCCGCGCGTCCCTGCCCGCGGGGACGCCGCGCGGGCGGACGGTCGCCGCGCGCCACGGACTCGAGCTCCCGCACGGAGAGCCCTTCGTCTACGGCGCGACGCGCAAGGGCGGGGATCGCTCCGAGGTCGGCAATCAGGAGCAGGGCCCGGGCGTGTCCCGTGGAGAGCTGTCCCAGGTGCACCAGGTCCTGCACGTTGTCGGGCAGCTTGAGCAGGCGCAGCGCATTCGCCACCGCGGGACGGCTCCTGCCCACCACGCTCGCCAACTCGGTCTGCGAGACGGCGAACTCTCCCATCAGGCGCTGATAGCCCAGCGCCTCGTCAATCGGAGAGAGCTGGTCGCGCTGGAGGTTCTCGACGAGCGCCAACGTGAGGAGCGTGCGGTCGTCCACGTCCCGGACGATGGCGCCAATCTCCCCCCAGCCCAGCCGATCGGCGGCCCGGAGCCGGCGCTCGCCCGCGATGAGCTCGTACCCGCCATTGGCCGGACGCACCACCACCGGCTGGAGCAGCCCCGAGGCGCGCATCGAGGCCGCGAGTCCCGCCAGGGCGTCTTCGTCGAACCCCCGGCGAGGCTGGTACGGATTGGGCCGGATCTGCGCGAGAGGCAGCTGCACGAGCGAGCCGTCCGCGTAGGCTTCCGCGGTCGTCGGCGACGGGCCAAGCAGCGCCTCCAACCCGCGCCCGAGGCGGCGCCGCTGCTGGCGGTCGGTCACGCGCCCCGCGCTCCCTGCACCGGTCCGCTCGCGGAAGCCTCACCGATCCGGCGGATCATCTCCTGGGCAAGCGCGAGGTAGCACTTGGCGCCCACCGAGTTGACGTCGTAGAGCAAGATCGGCTTCCCGAAACTCGGCGCTTCGGCCAGGCGGACGTTCCGCGGAATCACCGTGCGGAACACTTTCCCGCCGAAGTATTCCTGGGCTTCCGTTGCCACCTGACGGGAGAGATTCAGGCGGCTGTCATACATCGTGAGGAGAACGCCGTCGATCGCGAGCGCCGCGTTGAAGTTCTGCTGTACGAGCTTGATGGTATTCAGCAGCTGCGAGAGCCCTTCGAGTGCGTAGTACTCACACTGGATCGGAATCAGCACGGCGTCGGCGGCCGTGAGCATGTTCAGCGTGATGAGGCCGAGCGACGGAGGGCAGTCGATGAGCACCACGTCGTAGCTGTTGCGCGCGGGGGCCAGCGCCCGCCGCATGACGGTCTCGCGGGCGCGCCGGCTCACCAGCTCGATCTCCGCACCCACCAGGTCCTGGGTCGCGGGCACGACGTCGAGCAGGGGGAAGTTCACCTCGCGCCGGATCACGCGCCCGATCGCGACGTCGCCCAGCAGCGCTTCGTACAGCGAGGCCCGGACGGAGGCGCGGTCGATGCCGATACCGCTCGTTGCGTTCCCCTGAGGATCGCCGTCCACCAGGAGCGTCTTGGTCTCCGCGGCCGCAAGCGACGCAGCCAGATTGACGGCTGTCGTCGTCTTGCCGACCCCGCCTTTCTGATTCGCGATCGCGATGACTCGGGCCATTCTTATGTAACTCGTTTTATCACAATTAGTTATGCGAACTACCGGACGCGGATGACGCTTCGTCTTCCGCGTCGCGCAATATACCGGAGGTGTCGGATGCGGTAAAGCAACGGGGCCTGGTCGTTTCACGTGAAACGCGGTCGCTATTGCCCGACCGGACCACCGCGCGGGGTGCGGGTGCCGCGCTCTTCCAGAGGTACAACCGAGATCAGCGGGCGATTCGGATGAAATAGACGTCGCTGTTCGTCGGGCCGTCGAGCTTGGAGAACACGAG
>DAINBS010000002.1:16307-27691 GCA_036732805.1 Gemmatimonadales bacterium
AACGTCCGAACGACGGAGTCCAGCCCGACGGGACGGGCGTACACCAGGATCTGGCCATCCGGGCTGAGCGCCGGGTAGGCCCCCAGTCCCAGGAGCTGCGGCGCCGCCAACGTATCGGCGGGGGCGACGCGCCAGAGTCGCTCGCCGTCCGAGTAGATCATCTCGCTTCCACCGGGCAGCAGCACCGGCCCGAAGGCGTTCCCCCCAGTCCGGTCCACTTCGCGAGCAACCGGGTGAACTCGCACCCGCTGCTGGAGCGTACCTGCTCCTTCCACCAGACCCGTGGCGACGAACCGCGTGGGGATAGCGGCCAGAGGCGTTCCATCGGTTTCGGACAGCGCGAGGATGGAGATGTCGATCGGTGTTGGCGTCCGTGGGGCTGGTCCGGGGAATCCCACTGCGGTCATGGAACTGTCGGGGCACCCATGCTGGCCAGGCACGGACGCCCTCCAAACCACAAGTAGGCGGCGTTCGTCGGTAGCCACCAGGTGGCCCAGGTCGTCGAGCAGGGCATTCCGGTACACCGCGGCCTCTTCCCGAATACGGCCTGGGCCCGGCGGGACGCTGACCAGGAGCCAATCACGATCGAGAGGCGGGAGGTCGTAAGCCCGAAACAGGAGGCGCCCATCTGGCAGAAAGCCGCGAGCCACCGCCGGCCCGGATCCGAAGGTGACTCGGAAGACCCCAGGCTCCACCTCCACGGGTGTGAACGGAGGCTCGTCGAACAGGACGTCGGACGGCGAGCCGCAGGCGAACGTGCCAAGGGCCCAGAAAAGAGCGCCGGGGAGCCAACGCAGGTGTTTCACGTGAAACACCGTTGATATACCTGCATAACTGCTTGTCATATAAGTAGTTAAGCGACTTCAGCTCTAAGCGCTTGCCCGGCCACGGCGGACCATCTCGAAGACGATCCCCTGAAGATCCGACGGACTCACACCCGGGACGCGCGATGCCTGCCCGAGCGACTCCGGACGGATTCGGTCCAGCTTCTGACGTGCTTCCGTGCTCAGGCTCGTCATTGCCAGGTAGGGAAGATCGGGGGCGAGAGGGAAATCCGCGAGTTCGCTCAGCCTCGCCGCCGACTCCCGTTCCCGCGCCAGGTATCCCTCGTAACGCAACTCGATCTCCGTGGACAGCCACGCCTCCGAGTCCACGCCTTCTGGCGCGGCCCCCGCCGCCTCGAGCAGCGTGCGCAGGTCCGTGCCCGGTCGGCGCACGAGGTCCACCACTCGCTGCCGCTCACTGATCGGGCGCTCTCCGACCGCGCTCAGGTGCGGATTCGCGTTCTCCGGCACAAGTCGCACGTCGTCGGCCAGCTCCGCCAGGTGCCGTTCGTCGCCCAGGCGCTTCTCGACGATGGTCCACTCGGTGTCCGTGAGGAGTCCGAGTCCCCGCGCTACGGGACCGAGTCGCTTCAGGGCGTTCTCCTGTCGCAGGAGCAGCCGGTACTCCGCCCGCGACGTGAACAGGCGGTACGGCTCGTCCACCCCACGTGTGACGAGATCATCGATCAGCACGCCAACGTACGCCTCGTCCCTGCGCAGCACCGTCGGCTCTTCGTTTCGGACGCACCGCACCGCGTTCACGCCCGCGAGCAGGCCCTGACCGGCCGCCTCTTCGTACCCCGTTGTCCCGTTGATCTGGCCCGCGAAGAACAGCCCCGCCGTGGCCTTCAGCTCCAGCCACGGAGTCAGTTGATGCGGCGGGTAATAGTCGTACTCGATGGCGTACCCGGGCCTGGTCATCCGCGCCCGTTCCAGTCCGGGCACGGAGCGGAGAAACCGCTCCTGGACCGCCGCAGGCAGCGAGGTCGAGAGTCCGTTGACGTACAGCTCGTCGGTGTGCAGCCCTTCCGGCTCCAGAAAGACCTGGTGGCGCTCGGCGTCCGGGAACTTCACGACCTTGTCCTCGACCGACGGGCAGTAGCGCGGGCCGCGACCGGCGATGGCGCCCCCGTACAGTGCGGACTCCGTGAGGTTCTCCTGGATGATGTCCTTCACTTCCTGACCCGCCCAAGTCACCCAGCATGGGCGCTGCGCGGGGCGCGGCGCCCGCACGAAGTGGCTGAAGCGAAACCCCTCCAACTCGCCATCCTGGCGCTCGAGCTTCGAGAAGTCCACCGAGCGGCCGTCGATGCGCGGCGGGGTTCCGGTCTTGAACCGGTCCACTTCCACGCCTTCGGCTTCCAGCTGCTCGGCCAGCTCGACCGCCGGGGGATCGCCCGCGCGGCCGCCGGCCATGCGCAGGTCGCGGCCAATGTGCATCCGCCCCCGGAGAAACGTGCCCGCGGTGAGGACGACGGCCCGGGCGCGGATCTCGACCCCGGTCGTCGTCCGGATTCCCTCGACACGGCCCTGCGCAAGGAGGAGTGCGGCCACGGTTCCCTGGAGAAACTCCAGGGTGGGGAAGCGCTCGAGCTCCCGCCGCACAGCCATGCGGTAGAGAGCACGGTCACACTGCGCGCGGGGGGCCCACACGGCCGGCCCCTTGGAACGGTTGAGCATCCGGAACTGAATGCACGCTTGATCGGTCGCCCGCCCCATGACGCCACCCATCGCGTCCACCTCGCGGGCCACCGTGCCCTTGGCGATCCCGCCGACGGCCGGGTTGCAGGACATCTGCCCGATCGTCTCGAGATTGGAGGTAACCAGCAGCACGCGGGCGCCGAGCCGGGCCGCCGCCGCGGCCGCTTCGGAGCCGGAGTGGCCGCCGCCGATCACGATCAGGTCGTAGGTCATGGGAGAAGGGATCAAGGGGGTAGGATAGACGGCAAGACGGCAAGACGGCAAGCCGACGGCGAGGGGGTGGCGACAGAGTGCTACGGGACGCGTTGATTGGGCTATGTACCCCCGCCATCTCGCTCCATCTTCGGTCCATGCCACCCTACAAAGACCTCAAGGCCTGGGAGCATGCCCGGCACCTCGCCATCGAGTGCGCCAAGGCCGCCAGGCGGTTTCCGGACTACGAGCAGGATGCCCTGGCTGACCAGCTCCGCCGGGCAGGCTACAGCATTCCCATCAACATCGCCGAGGGCAGCGCGCGAAAGGGCTCGCGTGAGTACAAGCGGTTCCTGGACACTTCTGCGGCTTCCCTCGCGGAAGTGGAGACGATCCTCGGCATTGCGAAGGAGCTCGGTTACATCGCGCCGGCCGAATACACGCGGCTCGACGGAATCGCCACGGAAACCGGGAAGACACTCTACGGCCTGCTGCGGAAGATCGGTGCCGCCGTCCAGAAAGGGGAAAGGACCCAGGCCAAGGCCTAGGTCCTTCCTCCCGCTCGGCGTCTGGGCGTCTTGCCGTCCGACCTCTACCCTTTGACCCATCGAGCCAGTTCCTTCAACCCTGGCTTCTTTCCATAGGCCAGGATCCCCACCCTGTAGATCCGCCCCGCCACCCACGTGATGGCGACCACGGTGAGAAACAGCAGAGCAAGGGAGAGCATGACCTGCCCGATGGGAACCGGGGACGCCGCCCAGCGAACCGGCATCGCGATGGGCGAGGTGAACGGGATCAGGGAAAGGGTCAGCGCCATCTGCCCGTCAGGGGTGTTCAGGATCCCGACCATCAGGAGGGACGGAATCACGAGCAGCATGACGACGGGGGTCTGCGCCTGTCGCGCTTCGGCCTCGGTGTTCACCATGGCCGCGACCGCCGCGAACATCGCGGCATAGAGGAAGTACCCGAGCAGGAAGAAGCCCAGGGCCAGGATGATGGTCGTCACCGGGACGGGCGGCAATGAGAAGCTGCCAATCGCCGCCGCCGCCTCGTCGGATTGTCCAAGCAGGCGCGCGACCCCCGCTCGGTTGTCAGCCAGCAGCTTGCCGGCCAGGAGCCAGATGCCCATCTGGAGCAGCCCCACGGCACCCACGCCGATCACCTTGCCCGCCAGCAGCTGGAACGGCCGGAGGCTCGACACGAGCACCTCCACGATGCGCGACGTCTTCTCCTCGACCACTGCCCCCAGCACCTGGGCGCCGTAGAGCAGGATCGCGATGTATAACAGGAACCAGATGGCGTAGGCGAGCACGAAGGAGGCCTCACCCGACTCTCCCGTCACCTTGCCGTCGCGGATCTTCACGGTCGCAAGCTCCACCGGAATCTGCGCGCGGCCCACGATGGCGGGATCCACCCCGTCGCGCCGGAGCCGCTCGGCGAACACGGAAGCCCGGATCGTGGCCTGAAGCATCCGCATGTCCGTCATCGACGACACGTTCGCCCCACGGTACTCCGCCCGGCCCCCCTCCACGGTGTTGTCCGTGAGGAGCAGGATGCCGTCGAGGGGCGTGGTGCCGACTTCCCGGGCCAGATCGGTGGCCACCTCCTCGATCTGCTCCAGCGGCACGTCCCGACGCGTAGCACTCATTCGGGGCAGCTGCCCCATCGACGCGGTCACCCGCTCTCCGAACCCCTCGGTCGTGGCATCGAGCACCACGACCGTTCGGTCCCCGCCGCCCTTTTCTGCCATGATCATCGGTAGCACGATCATGGCTCCCATGAAGACCGGGCCCAGGAGCGTGCCGATCACGAACCACTTGCTGCGCACGCGCTCAAGGAACTCCCGCCGGATCACCGCCACGAGCTTACGCATGGGTCGCCTCCTCCGGTGACCCCGGCTGTGCCTGCGGTCCGGCGAGGTCGATGAAGATCTTGTGCAGGGTGGGCTCTGCGATCTCGAAGCGGCTCACCGTCACTCCCTGACGCACGAGCGCCTCCAGGACCTGCTGGGGCCGCGCCCCGGCCGCGAGCTCGAGCTCGGCGTAGTTCCCGTAGTTGTCGGCCCGCTTCACGAGCCGGGTGTCCGCGAGCACGCCATCGAGGCTCGCCGACCGCTCCGCCGCCACGATCACGTTCGACCCGCCGTGCTGCCGCTTGATGTCGGCGAGGGGGCCGTCCACCACCTTCGTGCCGCGCGCGATGATGCAGACCGAATCACACAGCCGCTCCGCCTGCTCCATGATGTGGGTCGAGAACAGGATGGTGGTTCCCTTTCGCGCGAGGTCCACGACGGTGTCCTTCATGACCTGCGTGGCCACCGGATCCAGCCCGGCGAATGGCTCGTCCAGAATCAGCAACTCGGGCTCATGCAGGATGGTGGCGATGAACTGCACCTTCTGCTGCATTCCCTTGGACAGGTTGTCCGCCTTCTTGAGCGCCCAGTCACCGAGCCCCAACCGCTCCAGCCACTCCAGGGCGGCGGCCCGCGCCCTCGCCCGCGACACCCCCTTGATCTCGCCCAGGAACACCAGGAGGTCGATCACTTTCATCTTCTTGTAGAGCCCGCGCTCTTCCGGCAGGTACCCGATGCGGTGACTCTGGTTCTTCCCGTCACCGCGTCCGCCGAAGAGTGCCACCTTGCCCTCGTCCGGGTAGATGATGCTCATGATCATCCGGATTGTAGTGGTCTTGCCCGCGCCATTCGGTCCCAACAGGCCGTACACGGCCCCTCGCGGAATCGTGAGCGACAGGTCGCGGACGGCGGTGTAGCTGCCATACCGCTTGGTGACGGTTTGCACTTCGACGACGGGGTCGTTCATGCCGGGCCTGCTCGTTGATGGAATCCGGGGATCGCGAAGCTACGGAGTCTCACGCGAGCGGGGTCGGAGGTCAAGCGCCGACGCCGGGCACGTCGCCCCTTCCGCCCCGGGTTGGGGCTACTCGGCCTGCCGCCGCGGTGGGCGCAGTGCCTGCCGGTCCGCGTCCCACCGCCAGAGGCTCTCACCGGCGAGCCGGACGCCCCCCCACCACCGGTGCAAGCCGTTGCACCGGATCCGATCCTCCCGATCCTCCAGCACCGCCCGGCCCACCTCCGTCAGCGCCAGCCGGTCGCCATCCCGCCGCAGAAGCGGTGCCGCCCCCTGGGCGAGCTGCTGCGCATACCGGGCGAACGACGCGTCACCCAGGTACCGCGGGTCTTCGAACTCCTGGGCACGCCTGAATGCGTCCGGCAGGAGCGTCCATCCATCAGCCACGACCGCCAGCAGCTGCCGCTCCGCGCGGGCCAGGCCGTCGCGGCCGGGAAGCTCCTCGAGGAATCGCACCAGCGCCCCCCGCACGAACGGGAGCGCGTCCGTCTCGCCGTTCACGATGTCGATCACCGATTCGGGGGTCGGCGCCCGCACGGCGGCCCATGCGTCCGTGCCGAGGGCGAGCTGGGCATCGGTCACGGAGACCCGCCCGTCGAAATCCCGGCGCAACTCGTCGTCCGTCGAGAGACTGATGAACCGGGCGTGGCAGATGAGGCTCAAGCGGGTGGGACGCCGGAGCGGGGGACCGAACCAGTCCAGCAGCTGGAGGACCTGGAGCTGATCGTAGAGATCGTGCTCGAACCAGAGCACGACCTCATCGTCGTCATGGGCCTGCTGGAGCCGCGCGTCGCGCCGACGGAAGCGCTCGCGCGCGTCGTCAAAGGCCCCCCAGCCACAATCCGCGATGAACCGGGCACGCACCGTCGAGAGCGTGGCGAGGTCGAGGCCGGCGGGAACGGGGCCGTCGTGCAGCACGTCGTCCCAGGACAGCTTCTCGCCCGGTATGCCCGCGCGTTCCAGCACGTGCACCGCGCTCGCGCCGTTGGTAACGATCAGCACGCGCTCACACCCCTCCGCGCGATCGCCAGTCTTCGATGGCGAGCCCGCCCGCGTCCCGGTAGAAGGCGAGGTCGCGACCGGTCCGGAGCTTGGTGAGGTAGACGATCTGTCCCGTGTGCATTCCAAAATGCTCGACCACGTGATAGACGGCCTTGAACACGTTCGTGTCCCGACCCTGAATCAGCCGGGATTGGGCGAGCAGCGCCGGGTCCAGATGGCGCAGCACCTCATCCGCCTCCGCCACGGCTCCGTTGAACCGCCGGAGAAGGTCTTCCCGCGGCATCGGTCCCCGCTCGTCGAATTCCGCCTGGCGGTGGCGGGTGTCGGGGGCGCCGCCCACGCCGCTCACGATCCACTGGCGGATGTTCCCGGCCAGATGGAGCAGCAGGTTGCCGATGCTGTTCGACTGGTCGTTCGGCCTCCACCAGAGGTCGTCGTCGCTCAACTCCTCCAGACACAGCCGGATCTTCACGGCGTATTCCCATGCCAGGTAGCGGCGCGACTCCTCCAGAAACGTGCTGCCGAGGTCCACGTCCACGCTCCCGCGGTTCGTATAGCGAATTGCGTGTAACGTGTAGCGGGACGAGCCGAGTCGAGCCGTTTCGCCATGCGCTACACACTACACCGCCTTACTGAGCTCCTCGAACTTCGCCGTAAAATGCCGCAGGAACGGCGGCTCGTAGGTCATGCGCAGCCCGCGCAGCTCACGGCGGCGGGCGTACACCTGCTCCGCGGCCTCGACCACGTAGTCGATGTGGCTCTGCGTGTACACGCGCCGCGGGATGGCGAGCCGGACCAGCTCCAGGTCCGGCCGCTTGCCCTCGCCACCGAACATGACGCTGCCCACCTCGACCGACCGGATCCCAGCCTCGCGGTAGAGCGCGCAGACAAGCGCCTGGCCGGGGAACTGCTCGGGTGGGATGTGGGGCAGGAGCTTCCCGGCATCCACGTAGATGGCGTGCCCGCCGGGCGGTTCCACGATCGGATAGCCGATCTGGATCAGCTTCTCGCCGAGGTACTCCGTGGAACGGATGCGGTAGGCGAGGTAGTCGTCCTGAACCACCTCTTCCAAGCCCTGCGCGAGCGCCTCGAGGTCGCGGCCCGCGAGTCCCCCGTATGTGACGAAGCCCTCCGTGAGGATCAGGAGGGCATCGGCCCGCAGCGCGAGCTTCTCGTCGCGGATCAGCAGAATCCCGCCGATGTTGACGAGTCCGTCCTTCTTGGCGCTGATCGTGGCACCGTCGGCGAGGTCGAACATCTCGCGAACGATGTCGCGGACCTCGCGATCCTGCTGACCGGGTTCACGGCGCTTGATGAAGAACGCGTTCTCCGCGAACCGGCAGGCGTCGAGGAACAGCGGCAGGCCATGCCGGTCGCACACGGCCCGCACGGCCTTCAGGTTCTCGAGGCTCACCGGCTGACCGCCCGCCGAGTTGTTCGTAACGGTCACCATGACCAGCGGAATCCGTTCGGCGCCGACCCGCGCGATCAACTGCTCGAGCTTCCCGACGTCCATGTTCCCCTTGAAGGGGTGCCGGCGCGACGGGTCCCTGGCTTCGGGAATGGGGAGGTCGATCGCCTCGGCCCCCGAATGCTCCGCGTTGGCGCGGGTCGTGTCGAAGTGACTGTTGTTCGGCACGACCTTGCCGGCGCCCCCCACCAACTCGAACAGGATGCGCTCCGCGGCGCGGCCCTGGTGCGTGGGCAGGATGTGCTCGAACCCGGTGAGCGCCCGCACGACGTCGCGGAAGCGGAAGAAGCTCTCGGCGCCCGCGTACGACTCGTCGCCCCGCATGATGCCGGACCACTGCTCGCTGCTCATCGCCCCCGTGCCGCTGTCGGTGAGCAGGTCGATCAGCACGTCGCGCGCCCGGATGTCGAACACGTTGAAGTGGGCCTCGTGCAGAATCCGCTCGCGCTGCTCGCGCGTCGTCATCCGCAGGGGCTCGACGACCTTGATGCGGAACGGCTCGATGATGGTCTTCATGTTGCCCACGAAGTTAGCCGCGCGGGCGGGCGGGCGCCTACCGCCCGCGCGTGCTGTCCGGGGGCGCGCTGCCCGGCGGCGGGCCCGTCAGTCGGACGGTGCCGGGCAGGAGGATCACCTGGGCGTCCGCCGGCACCTGGACGTAGAGCGATCGGCCCGACCGGCTGAGCGCCGGGTACTGCTTTCCCACCTCGATCATCGTGGTCGCAACGAAGCCGTCCGGGATGGGGATGCCGTTCACCTTCACGCCGTCGAGGTAGAACTGGACCACCTCACGGTTAGGCCGACGCAGCGTGATCTCGCCGGCGATCTCGGTTCCCGGCGGGAGCATCCCCACGATGGGGCCGAGCGCGGCTCGCGTCTCCGCGTTCAGATCGCTGATGAGGCTGCTGATGACGACGCGCTGGGAGTCGCTCCGCACCCGCACGCGCAGGTCGGGAGGGATCGGCACGACGCCAAGGCGCGCCATGAGATAGGAGGCCCAGTCTCCCACCCCGACCGTGCCTTCCGGCAGCAGCCGATCCACGAAGACGGCGTCCACCACGGCGGACGCGCGCGTAACGCCGCCTTGGGTGATGGAATCCGGCCCCGACTGCGCGGCGGCCGGTGGAGCGGCCAGCGCCACCGGCAGTGTCACGACCATGGCCGCCAGGCCCCTGCGGAGGTATCGTGTGACCGGACTCAGTGCGTCGCCCCTTGGCATGACCATCCAAGATACCCCTGCGCCTGGAGAGGGTTGCACCACCGTGAACGATGCTGACCGGCAGACGCCCGGATTCGGGAATTCCACCATGGGCATCCGTCTCGCCGCGTACGCCGCGTTCGTGCTCTCGGGGGCCGCCGGCCTCATCTACGAGGTCCTGTGGTCGCGCTACCTCGGGCTGCTCGTCGGTCACAGCGCCTACGCGCAGGTCATCGTCCTCGTGGTCTTTCTCGGCGGGATGGGAGCCGGTGCCCTCGCAACGGGGGCGTGGTCGCGGCGGCTCGCGGATCCGCTCAAGTGGTACGCCCGGGTCGAGATCGTCATCGGGATCTTCGGGTTCGCCTTCGATCCGGTCTACCGCTGGCTGATGGGCACCGTGTTCGAGCGGCTCCTGCCGGCCATGAGCACCGGACCCGCGAGCCTGATCGCGACGTGGGCCATCGCATCCCTCGTCATCCTGCCGCAGGCGGTGCTGCTGGGCGCCACGTTCCCGCTCATGAGCGCCGGCGTTCTGCGACGCGCCCCGGACCGCCCCGGACGCCTGCTGGCCATGCTCTATGGCGCGAACAGCGCCGGTGCCGCGATCGGCGCGATGGTTGCCGGTTTCGTGCTCGTTCCCGCACTCGGGCTGCCCGGGGCGGTACTCACTGCCGCCGTGCTGAACCTGGCCGCCGGCCTGATCGCGCTTGTCCTCGCCGGCCGCACCGACGCCGCGGAGCCTGCGCCCATCCCGGTCGTCGATCCGCACGCATCCGCGTTTGCCCCGCGTCTCTCCGCGGTGTTCCTCACCGTGGCGGCCGGCACCGCGGTGGCATCGTTCCTCTACGAGGTGGCCTGGATCCGGATGCTCTCCCTGCTCCTCGGGAGCGCCAGCCACGCCTTCGAGACCATGCTGTCTGCGTTCATCCTCGGCCTCGCGCTCGGCGCGTTCTGGGTGCGCCGTGGGGCGGACGGATGGGCGCACCCGGTGCGCGCGCTTGGCGTCATCCAGTTCGTGATGGGTTGTGCCGCGCTGGCGACGCTCCCCCTCTACGAGGAGGCGTTCGGCTGGATGGCCACGCTGATGCGGGCCTTCGGCGAGACGGAAGCGGGCTACGCCGGATTCTCCATGGGGCGGTACGCCATCAGCCTCGTCATCATGCTCCCCGCCACGTTCTGCGCGGGTGCCACGCTGCCGCTCATCACCCGCGTCCTGCTGAGCCGGAACCTGGGTGAAGGGGCGATCGGCCGGGTCTACGGCGTGAACACGCTCGGGTCGATTGCTGGTGTGATTCTGGCCGGACTCGTGCTCCTTCCCCTCATCGGCCTCAAGGGCACGCTCATCGCCGGCGCCGGGCTCGACATGGTGCTCGGCGTACTGGTGCTGGCCACCGCCGCGGAGCCCGCCGCGCGCCGTCTGGCCGTGGGAGCGGTCGCGGCGGGTCTCGTGCTGGTCGGAGGCGCCGCCATCGGATCGCACCTCGACCGGGAGCTGCTGACCAGCGGCGTGTTCCGTACGGGCTTCCTGCCCGACAGGGAAACGGTCGATCCGCTGTTCCACGCGGATGGGCGGACCGCGACGGTCAGCGTGTACCGCAATCACCGGACCGCCGGGATCGTCATTGCCACCAACGGCAAGCCCGACGCGTCCCTGCCGGAAGCCTGGCTGTCGCCGTGCACCCCCGACGGCGCACGCTCGCCTCTGGTAGGCGACCCCGCGACCCAGACGCTGGCACCGCTCATCGCGCTGGCGCACAAGCCGGACGCCCGCACCGGCGCCATCATCGGGTTCGGTTCCGGCATGTCCACGGCGGCGGTGCTCGCCGGGGCGCCCCATCTCGCGTCGCTCGTGACGATCGAGATCGAGCCCGCGATGGTGGAGGGCGCGCGCGCGTTCCTGCCCGCCAACCGGCGGGCGTACGATGACCCCCGCTCCACCATCGTCATCGAGGACGCGCGCGCGTACTTCGCGCGAACGCGCGAACGGTTCGACTACATCCTGTCCGAGCCGTCGAACCCCTGGGTGGCCGGCGTGTCGGGTCTCTTCACGACCGAGTTCTACCGCCAGGTGGTGCAGCAGCTCACCGACACCGGGGTCTTTGCCCAGTGGTTCCAGCTGTACGAGCTGA
>DAINBS010000003.1:0-27267 GCA_036732805.1 Gemmatimonadales bacterium
GGTCTTCTGCCCGAGCGCCAGCAGCTGCAGCACATCGGGGAGGGAGACTTCCTTGAGGCTGCCCTTGATGGCCATTACCGGAAGTCCTCGATGAGCCGCTCGCCGACGTGCGGCCAGCGCCAGATCACTTTCTCGGGGCTGCGGACGCCGGCGAGCGGGGAGAGCACCACGCCCGACCCGCGGCTCCGCCGCGGCCGCACCGGCGTTCCCGTCTCCCCTTCCACCACCCGCCGGACCAAAGCGAGGTCGAGGGGGTCCCCGGCCCCCTCCACCTCCTGCGCCACCCGCTGCACCGTCTCGACGAGCGTGTGAAGCGACGCGTCCGGCCGCTCGGCGAGGTAGGCGACGATGTCCTCCTCCTGCGTGCCGAGCCGGGCTTCCAGCTCGCGCCGCGCCACCGCGCTGCGCACGTCGCGGTCGGCGGGCGGGAGATCCACCACGAGCCCGCCCTGCAGACGGGTCACCAGCCGCTCGTCGAGCCCCTCGATCGTCCCCGGCGCGCCGCTCGCGGTGAAGACGAGCTGGCGTTCCGCCTCGAACAGGACGTTGAAGAGGTGGAACAGCTCCTCCTGCGATCCGGGTTTGAGCGCGAGGAGCTGGACGTCGTCGAGCAGGAACGCCGTGGCGCGGCGGTACCGGGCGCGCCACGCGTCGAGGCGGCCCCGGTCCAGTGCCTCGACGTAGTCGTCGAGGAACCGCTGGGCCGACAGGCAGGCCACCGCGGCGTCCGGCCGCTCGGCGAGCGCGTTGCCGATGGCATGGAGCAGGTGCGTCTTGCCGACCCCGTTCAGCCCCGTCACCACCAGCGGGTTGTACTGGGTGCCCGGTTGGGCGGCGGCGGCGCGCGCCGCCGTGAGCGCCATCCGGTTGCTGTCGGTCTCGAGGTAGAGCGCGAACGTGTACGAGGCGGCCGGCCCCGGGAGCGGCCCACTTCCCCCGCGCGCACCCCCCACCATCGCCTCCGCTTCGGCGAGCCGCTCGGGATCGCGGAACACCGGGTCGCCGGCACGCCCGGGATCGAGGGACGTCATCTCCGCTTCGAGGGCCTGCAGCCGCTCGACGTCGGCCTCGTAGGCGCGCACGACCCCCTCCGCTCCCGCCGGCGTGTCGGCCGAGAGGAGCGCGGTGAGCCGGGCCGTGCGGTAGCCCCGTCCCTCCCAGTACTCCGCAGTCTCCTGCAGCCGCTTGCGCCACGCCTCGACCTGCCGGGCCAGCGCGGTGCCGACCGAATCGAGGAAGTCCGCGAACTCGTCCACCGGCTTCGCCGCCGCCACCGCGGGCTCCTCCGCTCCCGCCACCCTCACCCCTTCCCCCTCCTCCGCCCGGAGCATCGTCTCGAGTCCGAGCAGCGTCCGGGCGCCCTCGACGGTGAGCGCGCCCTCGTTGACGGCCTGGAACGCGATCAGCCGGTTCAGCAGCCCCAGCAGCTCACGGACGTTGCGCGCCTCGAACTCCGCGACGGCCGCCAGCACCGCCTGCTGGAAGTCCACGCCGCGCTCCTCCGCCTTGCGGCGCAGGATCGCGAGCCGGCTCTCGAACTCCGGGGGACCGATGTCCACCACCAGGCCGCCCGCGAACTGCGAGATGAGCCGCTCGTCCAGCGCCTCGATGTCCCGCGGCGGACGATCGCTCGCCAGCACCACCTGGTGCTCCTGCTCGAGGAACTGGGTCACGAGCCGGAGCAGCTCCGCCTGGGTTTCCAGCCGCTGCGCCAGGAACTGGACGTCGTCGATCAGGATGACGTCGACATCGGCAAACCGGCCGCGGAACGCCTCGCCCTGCCCCGCCGCCACGGCGGCGTGGTACGCGTCGACGAACTCCTCCAGCGTGAGGTACTCGACGCGCAGCTCGGGACTGAGCGCGCGGGCCCGCGCCCCGACTGCGGTGATCAGGTGGGTCTTGCCCAGGCCCGACGCGCTGTAGATGAACAGCGGGTTGTAGGCCGCGCCCGGGTTTTCCGACGCCATGCGGGCGGCGCTCACCGCGAGCCGGTTGGCCGGCCCGACCACGAAGGTCTCGAACGTGAAGCGCGGGTTCAGCGTCCCGTTCACGCGGGCTGCTCCTCGCTGAGCCGGCGCAGCACCCGCTCCGAAATCGCGCGCAGCGTCTCGAACACGCCCTTTCCCGAGACGGCCGACGCGCCAAGGGCCGGCACCATGCGGAAGTTGAGCTGGTCGTCCAGCTCCTCGGGCGCGAGGATCAGGTCGCTCGGCAGGTCCTGCTTGTTGTACTGGAGCACCACGGGGATCGTGCGGACGTCAATCCCCTGCTCGAGCAGGTTGGCCTGGAGGTTCTGCAGGCTCTCGACGTTCTCGTCGAGCTGCCGGACCTGCGAGTCCGCCACGAACACGACGCCGTCGGCGCCCTGCAGCACCAGTTTGCGGGTGGCGTTGTAGTACACCTGCCCCGGCACGGTGTAGAGCTGAAACCGGGTTGCGAACCCCGAGATGGAGCCGAGCTCGATGGGCAGGAAGTCGAAAAACAGGGTGCGGTCGGTCTGGGTCGCGAGCGAGACCATGCGCCCCCGGCGGTCGTCCGGCACCCGCCCGTAGATGTACTGCAGGTTCGTCGTCTTGCCCGACCGCCCCGGGCCGTAGTAGACGATCTTGCAGGTGATCTCTCGGGTCGTGAAGTTGACGAGCGACATTACCGTCTACCGGAACAGGGTCGCGAGGCTCTGGTTCAGATCCCGCTCGAAATCGGCCGCCAGCACCGGCCCGCGGGGCGGCGCGGGCGGGGCCGCCGCCGCGAGATCGGTCACCAAATCCTCGAAGAATAACTGCACGAGCCCGACGGAAGTGTCGGCGCCGTACACCACGAGCGCCAGGAGCGGCCCCCGCGGCGAGTCGAAATGCCCCAGGAAGATCCCGTGCGACGCACCCTGGTGGTTCAGCGCCTGGAACGCCGGCTCGGCGAGCATCCGGACGATCTCCCCGGTGGAGGCGGCAATGCCCGCCCCGAGGGCGGCCGCCGACATCACCTCCACCGCCCGCGTGAAGCCGTACTGCGCCAGCACCTGGCCCGCCGGCGTCATGATGAGGGTCAGGCGGCACCCGCTTTCCCGCACGAACCGCTCCACCGGCTCCAGGAGCCATGGCTCGACGACGCGGGCCTTCACGCGAGCTCCTCGATGGCCTGCTGCATCTCGAGGCGCGCGAGCCCCACGTTGACCCGATGATCGGTCAGGGTGACCAGCAGCAGTCCCTCGACCGCCGGCATGAGGAGCAGGCCGCCCCGCGACGCGGCCAGGTGGACGAACCGCTCCGTCCCGGCGCCCGCGGCGCCCGCCGCGCGCCCAAGCCGCGTCGCCAGGGACGCCGCGAGGGCCGCCACCGCGTTGCCGCGGATACCCTCCATCAGCGATTCCGCAACCACGAGCCCGTCGTCGAGCGAGACGAGCATCGCGCCGCGCACTCCCCGCACGCGGGTGATCCGGTCGAGGGCCGCTTCCAGTCGCCGGGGCATCATCCGCCCTGCGCCTCCAGCCATGCCCGCGCGGCCGCGCCCGCCCTCCGGGCGAGCAGCGTGACCCGGCCCGCGGGGACCGACCGGTCCCGCCGCACGACGAGCACCGCGTCCGGTGCGGGCACCGACACGTGCAGGTGGCCGGCCTGCCCTTCACACTCGAGGGACTCCCACGGCCCCAGATCCAGCAATCGCGCCGCGCGCTCCGCCTCCTGCGCGGCGCCGGCCACGTACGCGGCCACCTCCTCCGACACCACGAGTCCACGACCGTCCCGCAGGACGCCGCCGAGCACCAGCCCCCGCATGTCGAGCAGCAGCAGGGCATGCTCCGCCCCTTCGATCCCCGCGAAAATGTCCGCGCCCGTGCGCAGGCGGATCTCCGCGTCCTGCCGGTCCGCCGCCGCCCGCACGGTCTGCAGGGCGAGCACGACGGTCTGGTCCGCGGGGTCCTCCGACAGCGCGGTCTCCAGCATGTCGAGCGCGCTATCGTAGTCGCGGTCCTGGTAGGCGAGGTAGGCGAGGCCTTTCAGCGCCCCCACGTGGCGCGGGGCGAGCGTCAGCACGCGCTCCCAGCTCTGGCGGGCCCCGGCGGGATTCTCGGCGTCCGCGAGGATGCGGGCGTAGAGATCGTGCGCGTCGGCGCGCCCCGCGTGGCGTTCGAGCCCCTCCCGGGCGACGCGGGTGGCCGCGTCGAGCTGCCCCTGCAGCCGCAGCGCCTCCCCCAGCTGGAGGAAGGCGAGGCTCGCCGGATCGCGCGCGAGCTCGGCGGTCAGGCGCCGGATATGATCAGCCACGGCGCCCTCGCAGGTACGTCTCGAGGGTGCGGGCCGCCGCGATGGCCGCCGAGACCTGCTCCCGCGATCCGGCTTCCGGCTCCCCGCGCTTCTTGTCGATCGCGAGCCACCGGCCCAGCCATTCGGCCGCTTCCGCCAGGCGGCCCTGCCCCGCCAGGGCGTCGCCCACGATGCGATGCCCCTCCGGCAGCAGCGGTTCCAGCGCGAGGGCCCGGCGGGCGGCGGCCTCCGCCTCGCGGAACCGACCCGCCGCGAGCGTCACCCGGGCCGCCAGGGCATGCGCCGTCGGCTCGGCGTTGAACGCCGTGGCCAGGGCCTCCGCCTCGAGCCGGGCGGCCTCCAGCTCTCCGCCTTCGAGCAACGCCTCGACGTGGGCCAACTGTTCCACGAGCCCGGGCCCCGCATCCGGCGACCGGCCCGCCTGCGGGTCACGCAGGGTGATCACGCCGCTGGTCGCGAGGCCGAACACGATCTTCGCGACCTCGAACTCGGACCGGCCGAGGGCGGCCGCGATCCCGCGCAGATCGCGCTCCCCGTCGATCAGGGCGAGCAGCTCCCACTCCGACGGCAACAGATCGAGCGCGCCGGGCACCCCTTCGTCCACCGGTGCGAGCCCCGGCACGACGCCGAGGTGCGGGATGTGGCGCTCGATGCGGGACCACTCGTCGATGCGGCGCGCGCCCTCCATCAGCACCGCTTCGGTCGGAATGCGGATCTCCGCCTCCGTGCGCAGATCGGAGAGCGGACCCTCGGTGAACGAGAAATAGCCCTCGCGCCAGCTCACGACCTCGAAGACGACCTCCTCGATCTGCTGCCGCACCTGTCGCTCCAGCTCGCGCTGGGTGAGCGCCCCCATCTCGACCAGGATCTCGCCAAGACGCCGGCGGTCACCCTTTCCCTGAAGGTCGCGGACCATCGCCAGCTCGGTTTCGGTCAGGCGGCCGCCCCGCACCAGCTGCTCTCCCAACGGGTGGGGGTTGGACCGGACCTCCGCACCCACGATGGCGCCCCGGTCGAAGTAGACCGTACCCTGGTTGCGGCGCAACGGCGACGTCACCCGCAGGACCCCCGTCTTCCGACTGAGGTCGAGCAGCTGGAACACGTCGTGGAGCCCCAGCTCCTTGAGCGGGCCTTCGATCGCCACCTTACGCGGCCTCCCCCTGGAAGATGTGCTGCAGGTCCTGGGCCGTGCGCACGTGGCGGCGCGCCTTCTGCGCCAGCTCCCCGCCGGGCTCCAGCGCCACCACATGCTCCCACGCGGCGATGGCCGCCGTGTACCGCCGGAGCCGGGCCAGGGCGATTCCACGATAGAAGTACGTGGCCGCGTGGTCCGGATCGAACGCCAGCAATCGCTCGAACGCGTGCAGGGCCTGGTCGAGCCGCCCTTCCTCGACGAGCGCCTGACCAAGAGCGAAGAGCGCATCGAGGTCGGCCGGGTTGGCGAGGAGCAGGTCGGCGATCAGCGCCACCGCTTCCGACGGCCGCCGGGTACGGCAGAGCAGCCGCGACAGCGCAACCGCGGCCTCGGTGAACGTGGGAAGGCGGGCGAGGGCGGCGCGGTAGGCGGCCTCCGCCGCACCCTCGTCGCCGCGCCGTTCGTGCACCTGCCCGAGGGCCGCATGGGCGGACACGAGGCGCGCGTCGATCTGGAGGGCGGCGGCGTACGCCTTCTGGGCCGCCTCGAGATCCCCGGTGCCCAGCGCGATGTCCCCCTCGAGCTTCGGAATGTCCGCGCGGCCCGGCGCCCGGCGCCGCGCCTGCCTCGCCGCGGCGATCGCGCTGGCCGGGTCCCCGACCACGCGCAAGACCTCCGCGGCCGCCAGCTGGACCTCCGGGTCGTCGGGCAGCACGGCCGTGAGGGCGCGGACGTCGGTCAGGGCATCCGCCGCCCGGCCGAGCCCGAGGAGCGCACGCACCTCTCCGAGACACGCGTCCGGTCGTTCGGGCGCGAAGGCCCGGGCGCTGCGGAACCGCTCGAGGGCCTCCCCGAACAGCCCACGTCGGAGGAAGATCTGGCCGCTCAGCACGTGGGCGTCGGTCTGATCGGCCCCGCGGGTGAGCGCCCGCGCGCACTCGGCCGTGGCGAGCTCCAACAGGCCCTTCGACAGGTAGTCGCGCGCCAGGGCGAGGGCGTCACCTCCCGCGGGACGGGGACGCGGCTCCGCCGGCCGATTCAGGTCGCCCAGGATCTGGTCGAGGACGGCCGGCTCGAGATTCAGGCCTCCCGGCATCTCCCCCATCCGCACGTCCGCGCTGATTTCGGGGGCGACCGCGATCGTCGGATCCTCGTACTGCAGGTCGATCGTGAGCCGCAGCTTCTGCGGCACGTAATAGGGATCCAGCGTCTGCGCGCGGGTCACCGCACGCAGCGCGCCGTCGTGGTCCCCCAGCGCCGAGAGGGCGAAGCTGAGATTGTAGTGCGCTTCGGCAGACGAGGGATCGCCCTCCACGGCGCGCGCGAAGGCATTGCGTGCCTCCTCCGTCCGTCCCAGCTCCTGCAGCACGAGCCCCACGCCGTTCCACGCGGGGGCCGATGTCGGGTGCCGCTCCAACACCGTGCGGTAGGCGCGCAGCGCCGCCGCGTGCTGGCCCCCGCCGGCGAGCAGCAGGGCCAGGTTGAGGAGCGGCACCGGAAGGTCGGGCGCGGCTTCGGCCGCGCGGCGCAGCGTGTCCATCGCCTCGGGCAGGCGTCCGGCGTGCGCGAGCGTGATCGCGAGGTTGTTGCGCGCGAGCGCGTACCGCTCGTCGAGGGAGAGCGCGCGGCCGAAGGCCGCGACCGCGTCGGCGGGCCGCCCGAGCTGGTGGTAGACCACGCCCAGCTCGTTCCAGAGCTTCGGCGAGTCCGGCTGCTCGCGGGCGAGGGCCAGATACAGGTCCCGGGCGGCGACGAAGTCCCGCCGCAGGAGCTGCACCTCCGCGATTGCCTGCTGGGTCAGCTGGCGGTCTTCGCCGGCGTCGAGCCCGAGCCGGTATTCGCGCAGGGCGTCCGCGTAATAGCCCTTCTGCCGGAACGCGAGCCCGAGATTGTAGTGCGCGAGCGCCTTGCCTTCGGAGATCTCCGGCAGCGTCTCGGGGCGCACCACGACGCCCGAGGACCGTCGCCCGCCCGGCGCGTACCGTTCGAGCGACAGGTTGGCCTGGACCCGCGCGATGGCCGGGTTGAGCCGCCGCGCGCGGGCCGCGGCGTCGCGGGCCTTGTCGTGCCACCCGAGGTCACCGTACACGAAGGCGAGGAGATGGTGGGCGTCCGCGCTGTCCGGCGAGCGCTCCACCGCGCGCTCCAGGACGCTGGCGGCCTCCGCGTTCAGCCCCCGGTTGTAGAGGATCTCGCCCAGGTAGAGCAGCAGGACGCCGCTGTCCGGATCACGGGCGCGCGCCTGCTCCAGCCAACCAGTGGCCGATTCGAGGGCGCCGCGCTGCTTCTCCGCGAGTCCCAGCTGCACGAGCGCGGCAACGTCGTCGGGGCGCTGTTCGTGCAGCGCCGTGAATTCCCGCACCGCCTGCTCGTAGTGGCCCAGGGAGGCGTAGGCGCGTCCCAGCTCCCAGCGGGCCTCGGCGTCGGCCGGATTGGCGCGCAGCCGTTCCCGCAGCTCGGTCACGCGGTGGTCGTAGTACCCGCTCTGCTTGTAGGCGATCTCGAGGTTCCGCTGCGCCACGAGCATCTTCGGGTCGAGATCGAGCGCCCGGGTGAACGCAGCGACCGCCTCGTCCACCAGGCCCTTCTGGTAGTAGAGCACACCCAGATTGTTGTGCGCCCCCGGATCCGACGTGTCGATCCGGCGGGTGAAGGAGCGGAGGACCTCCCGCTCGCGGGCGGAGATGCCGGCGCCGGCCATCGGTCAGGTGAGGCGGATCGCCTCGAAGATGGCCCGGAGCGAGGCCAGGTCGGGCAGGAGCAGGAAGTGCCCGGTCAGGGCGCGGTCCGCTTCGCTGAAGTGGAAGTTCGTCTCCACGCAGAACACGAAGTCCCGGTCCTGACCGAAATTGAGGAACGCCGTCGTCAGCACCGCGCCGGACAAGTCCACCACGAGGCTCGGCACGGAAGGCAGCAGCATCATCCCCATGAAGTCCGACAGGGCGTTCAGGTACGCGCCCGCGAGGATGTTGCCCGCCTCCTTGAGACTCGACGCCTCGAGCTCGCCGATGACGGTCGAGGTGCCCGGCGCCCGGCGGAGCAGCAGGTCGCACAGCAGCCGCGCGTTCTCCTCCGGCATGAGCAGCAGGGTCCGCCCGGTGAGGTCCCCGAGCACGTGCATCAGCACCGCCGCCACCACGGCCTCGGGATCGCCGAACGTCGCGGGCACGTCCTCGAGCCGGGTGATCTCGATCTCGGGCACGCTGATCATGATCCGCCGCTCGGTGAGCTGCGATAGCGCGGTGGCGGCGTGGCCCGCGCCGATGTTGGCCACCTCCTTGAGCGCGTCGAGCTGCAGGTCCTTCAGGTCCCGCACGTCGTCCATGGAGCCTCCCCCGGCTAGACCAGGCCACCCGCGTCGAGAATCAGCACCGGCTCGCCATCGCCCAGCACGGTGGCGCCGCTGAAGACGGGCAGCGTCCCCCGCGGCGGCGTGAACGCCTTCACCACGATCTCCTGCTGTCCTTCCATCCGGTCGATGACGAGGCCCGTCCGCCGGTCGCCGACCTGCAGGACCACCACGGGGCGCCGCGCCGGGGGCGCGTCCCCCTCGATCGCGAGGACGTCGCGCAGGTGCACGAGCGGCAGCAGCTCGTCGCGCAGCAGCAGCGCGTCGCGGCCCTCGTAGGCGGTCACCCGCGCGCCGTCGAGCTCCACCGTCTCCGCGACGTGCGTGAGCGGGAGCGCGTACCGCTCGCTGCCCACCCGCGCCAGGAGCGCGCGGACGATGGCGAGCGTGGGCGGCAGGCGCAGGGTGAACGTGGTGCCCTGCCCCGCCTCGCTGCGCACCTCCACCGAGCCCCCCAGCTCCCGCAGGCGCGTGAGCACCACGTCGACACCCACCCCGCGCCCGGACACGGCCGACACCGCTCCCGCGGTACTGAACCCCGAGCGGCCCAGCACGCGCAGCAGCTGGTCGTCGGGAATGGCCGAGGCGTGAGGGTCCACCACGCCCCGCCGCTTGGCCTCCTCGAGAATCCGGTCGCGGCGGATTCCCCGCCCGTCGTCCGACACGATGATCACGACCGTTTCCCGGTCGCGCATCGCGGCGAGCGTGATCTGCCCGGCTGGCGGCTTGCCCAGGGCCGTACGCTCCTCCGGGCCCTCGATCCCGTGATCGACGGCGTTGCGGAGCAGGTGCACGAGCGGATCGCCGATCTCGTCGAGGATCGCGCGATCCAGCTCGATCTCCTTGCCTTCCACGCGGAACTGCACCTGCTTGCCGAGTTGCCGGCTGAGGTCTCGCACGAGCCGGGGGAACCGGTCGAACACCTGCCACACCGGCGTCATGCGCGCCGCGAGGATCTCGGACTGGAGCCGCCGGGTGAGGCCCGAGAAGACGGCCACGCCGTCGGCGAGCTCCGGATCCCGGCGGGCCTGCGAGAGGTGCTCGAGACGTCCGCGGGCCGCCACCAGCTCGCCGATCACGTTCATGAGCATGTCGAGGCGGCGGAGGTCCACGCGGATGTGGCGGCTCCGGCCCGCTTCCCGGTCGGTGGTTTCGCCGGCGCCCGCAGCCGCGGGCGCCTCGATCGTCAGGCCCTGAACATCTCCCGCGGCGCGCACTTCCGACTCCACCCGCTCGTCAGGCGCCTGCGATTCCAGGCGGAAGGCGAACCGGCCGTCGAATTCATCGCCGGTGAGCGCGGCCGGGGCGGGCTCCACGCCGAGCACCGTGCCGAGGCGCTCGACGCGCTTCAGCACCAGCAGCGCGCGCGCCCCCTTGAGCGCGCAGTCGGCTCGGAGCTGCACCTCGACCTTCCGGCCGGCGCCTGCCGGGAGCGCGACGAACGAGATCCGTCGCCGCCGACCCGGCTGCTCCGCGGGCGCGCGCCGCGTCGCGACCGCATCGAGCTCGCCGAGGAGCGGCGTCAGGTCCACCTCCCCCTCGCGGCCCGTGACGGTAGCCTCGACGAGGGCCTCGATGGCATCCGCCGTCCGGAACAGGACCTCGAGCTCGTCCTCGGTCACCGCGCGTCCGCTGGAGCGCAGCAAGTCGAGCAGGGTCTCGGCCCGGTGGGCAAGATCGGCCACCCGGGCATACCCCATCGTCGCGGCCATGCCCTTGACGGTGTGGACGGCGCGGAAGATGCCGGCCACCGGCTCGGGCCGATCGGGTTGCTGCTCCCATTCGAGCAGCAGCCGGTTCAGCGTGGTGAGGTGGTCCCGCGTCTCGGCGCGGAAGAGTTCCGTGTACTGCGACAGGTCCATGCTAGTACCGTTCCAACTTGTTCCGCCCACGGTTTGCCCAAGCGGGAACGCTAGCGCCAACAAGTTGGAACGGCACTAGCCGAGAACTCGCTGGACGGCCTCGAGCACGCGGGAAGGCTGGAACGGCTTGACCACGAAGTCCCGTGCCCCGGCCTGGATCGCCTCCACCACGAGCGCCTGCTGCCCCATGGCGGAACACATCAGGATGCGTGCGGCGGGATCGAACTTGACGATCTCGCGGACGGCCTCGATGCCGCCGAGGTCGGGCATGACGATATCCATGGTCACCAGATCGGGCTTGAGCTGCTTGTATCGCTCGACGGCCTGCACGCCGGTTTCCGCCTCGCCGACGATCTCGTAGCCCGCCTGCGCCAGGATGTCCGAGATCATCGTGCGCATGAAGATCGCGTCGTCGCACACCAGCACCGTCTGGCTCACACGCCCTCCTTAGGCCGCGAGGAGCGGCCGGAACAGAGCATCGAGATCGAGCACGAGAAACGAGCGGCCGGCGTGCATGCCGACGGCGCGAACCAGCCGCGGATCGATCCCTGGAAGCTCCTCGCGCGGCGTCAGCACCACGTCGCCGGCGGGCACGAGATCCACCACTTCGTCCACCGCCATGGCCACCCCCATCCCGCCCCACGCCAGCAGGACCAGCGGCGTGCCGTCGCCAGGTCCCTGGAGTTCCCCATCCCGGCCCAGCAGCCGCCGCCCGTGCACCAGGGTCACGAGCTCGCCCCGCACGTTGATCACCCCCAGCACGGCGGCCGGGGCTCCCGGAATTCGGGTGACCGGGGGGGGCGACAGGATCTCGCGCACCGCGGTCGCCTCGATGGCCACCAAGGTATCTGCCGCTCGGACCAGCAACAGGCGGGCGGAAAAGTCGGCCATGTTATTTAAAGAAGCCAAGATAGTCCAGGGGTGAGGGGCCTGCAAGCGCGCTGTCACCGCCTCCCGCGGCGGTGAGCGCGGGCCCGAGGTCGGCCGGCCACTCCGACCGGAATTCGAGCCACGCGCGGGTACGCGGGTGCGCGAATGCCAGGTGGGCGGCATGCAGCGCCTGGCGGGGCGCTGCGGTTTCGAGCCCGCGGGCCGTCACAGCCGACGCGCCGGTCATCCGCCTGCTCCCGCCGCCGCCGTAGACGGGGTCGCCCACCACGGGGTGACCGATGTGCGCGAGGTGCACCCGGATCTGGTGCGTGCGGCCGGTGGCGAGCCGCACCCGAAGCAGGTCGCAGACCGCGAAGCGGGCGACCGGCTCGACGTGGCTGCGCGCGGCGCGGCCGGAGGCGATCACGGCCATCCGCTTGCGGTCCTGGGGATGGCGCCCGATCGGCGCCTCGACCGTGCGGGCCGCCTCGATGTGCCCCCACGCGAGCGCGGCGTAGCCCCGCTCGATCCGCCGCAGTCCCAGCGCCCGCGCGAGCCGGCGGTGGGCCTCGTCGTGCTTCGCCACCACGAGCAGGCCCGAGGTGTCGCGGTCGAGCCGGTGGACGATCCCGGGCCGTCCCCGCTCGCCCGACGACAGCGTGACCCCGCGGGCCACGAGGGCGTTGACCAGCGTCGTCTGCCAGTGCCCCGGGGCGGGGTGGACCACCATGCCCGCCGGCTTGTCGAGCACGAGCAGGTCGTCGTCCTCGTACACCACCACCAGGGGAGCATCCCACGGCGCGATCTCGCGGTGCGTGGCCACGGCGCCCGGCATGGTCACGGCCACCCGGTCCCCGCGGGCAAGCGTCCGGCTCGCGCGCGCCGGCGCGTCGTTCACGAGCACGGCGCCCTCCGCGACGAGCCGCGCGGCGAGCGTGCGGGACAGGCCGAGTTGATCGGCGAGAAACCGGTCGAGCCGCTCCGTGGCGGCGGTCAGGACGCTGAGCGTTCGGACCGCGCCGGTGGGCTCGGGGGAATCAGGGCGAGAGCTCGGCGGCGTCGGCGCGCGGGGTGGCCCGCTCACCGTCCTTGCCCTCCTGCCAGAGCACGAGCGCGAGCGTCGCCGCCCCACAGCTCACGGCCATGTCGGCGACGTTGAAGGTGGGCCAGTGGAACGACCCGATCCACACGTCGATGAAGTCCACGACCCCACGACCGCTGCGCAGCCGGTCGATGAGGTTCCCCACCGCCCCGCCGCACACGAGGGCCAGCGCCACGAGGCGCAGGGACTGGCCGGGCCGCGTGTGGCGCACCATGGTACCGAGCACCACGAGGGCCACGAGGGCCAGCACGGTGAACACGACCCGGGAGTAGCCGCCCACGTGGATGCCGAACGCGGCCCCCGGGTTGTACACGAGCCGGAGGCTCAGCCACTCGCCCGCCAGGCGGAGGGGGGCGCGGCTCAGCCAGGCGACCGCCATCAGCTTGGTGATGACGTCGGCCGCCACGACCGCCGCCAGCACGCTCCAGAAGAGCGCGCGCCTAGCGTCGCTGGTCGCCATCCTCTTCCTTTGCTTTGCACTTGATGCAGAGCCGGGCATGGGGCAGCGCGTCGAGCCGTTCGAACGCGATCGGCTCGCCGCACTCCTGGCACTGCCCGAACGTCTCGGGCGACTGGTACAGCCGTCGCAGTGCCTCGTTGACATGCCAGAGGTAGCGGCCCTCCTTGGAGGCGAACAGGAACTCCTTCTCGCGCTCCATGGCGTCGGTGCCCTGATCCGCCATGTGGAACGAGTAGGAGGAGAGGTCGCCGTCCGCCGACTGGAGCGTGCCCGCGAAGGACTTCTCGTAGATCCCGAGCTCCTTCATGACCCGCGCGCGCTCTTCCAGGAGCCGCTTCTCCAGGTGACTCAATTGCTTCTTGTTCATCGTCTCTCCGTCTGGGTCGCCCGGCTACGCCGGGTCGGCCGTCCCGTGACGCCGGAGGGCGATCACGACCGGGCGGCCATCGATCTCGGTGGTTTCCCGCAGATCCGCCGGATCGAGCGTGCGCCCGATCTCGACCAGGCGGGCCAGCGTCTCTTCGGCGATCACTCCGCGGTGCACCCTGGTCGCCGCCTCGATCTCCGGATCACCCGAAACGCTTAAGATAATACGGGTGGTGTATGCATACCCAGCCTCCTTGCGGAATCGCTGGATCCGGTTCACCACCTCGCGCGCCAGGCCCTCCTCCCGCAATGCCGGGGTGACGACGGGATCGAGCGCCACCACGAACGGCCCCTCGCTCTGCACGAGCCAGTCGGTGATGACCTCGCGCTCCACCACGACATCCTCCGGGCGGAACCGGAAGCTGCCGTCCTGCCGCTCCTGGACCACCTCCCGGCCGGCCTCGAGCGCGCGCAGCGCGTCCGGATCGAGCGATTCCGCGACCCGGGCGGCCGCGGGCGTCGCCTTGCCGTAGACCTTGCCCAGCGTCCGGAAGTTCGGCTTCCCCCGCAGCCGCACGAGCTCGGTGTCGTCGGCAAACGTGATCTCGCGCACGTTGACCTCGGCCGCGAGCAGGTCGAGCAGCGCTCCGAGCAGGCCGTCGCGCAGCGCCGCCGGCACGGCGATCCGCATGCGCGCCAGCGGCTGCCGCACGCGCAGCGCGGCCTGATCGCGCGCCGCCCGCGCCAGGGTCGCCAGCCGGCGCACCGCGTCCATGGCGGCGGCGCGGCCCGCATCCGGCTCCGCGGCGGTGGGCCGGGGCATCGGGGCCAGGTGCACGGACGTGCCCGTGAGGCGCCGGTGCAGCGCGTCGCTCACGAACGGCGCGGCCGGCGCCAGCAGCCGGCACAGCGTCACCAGCGCCTCATGGAGGGTCGCGAGCGCCGCCGGGTCCGCCGCCGCGTCGGGCGCCCAGAACCGCCCCCGGTTGATGCGCACGTACCAGTTCGAGAGGTCCTGATCGGCAAAGTCGAGCAGCGCGCGGACGCCGGTCGTCACGTCGAAGGCGTCCCACGCCGCGGTGACGTCGCGCACGAGCCGTTCGACCCGGTCGAGCAACCACCGGTCCACCAGGGGGCGCGTCTCCACCGGCGGCGCCAGCTCGGGTTGCCAGTCCTCCGCGTAGAGCGCGAAGAACCCGTAGGTGTTCCGCAGGCGGTTGAGCGACCCGCCCGCGACCTCCGTGACGGCGGCCGGGTCGAACCGCTTGGGCAGCCACACCTGGCTCGAGCCCAGCAGGTAGAGCCGGACCGCGTCCGCCCCGTGCTGCTCGACGGCCTTCCACGGGTCCACCACGTTGCCGAGGCGCTTGGACATCTTCCGGCCATCCGCGTCGAGCACGAGACCGTTCACGATCACGTGCCGGTACGCGGGTCCGTCGAACAGGCCGGTGGCGATCGCCAGCAGCGAGTAGAACCAGCCGCGCGTCTGATCGAGCCCCTCGCAGATGAAGTCCGCCGGGAAATGGCGCCGGAACTCGGCGTCGTGCTCGAACGGCCAGTGCCACTGGGCCATGGGCATGGCGCCGGAGTCGAACCAGGCGTCGATCACCTCCGGCACCCGTCGCATCCGGCCGCCGCACACGCCGCACGCGAAGACGAGTTCGTCCACGGACGGCTTGTGGGGGTCGAAGTCGTCCCCCAGGGGCGCGCCCAGCCGGTCCGCCAGCTCGCCATACGAGCCGATCACCGTGAGGTGCGTCTCGTCCCGCTCGCAGCGCCAGACCGGGAGGGGCGTGCCCCAGTACCGGTCCCGCGAGAGCGCCCAGTCGATGTTGTTCTCCAGCCACTCGCCGAACCGCCCCGTCCCCACCTCGGGCGGATGCCACCGGACCTCGCGGTTGATGGCCAGCATCCGGTCACGATACGCGGTGGTACGGATGAACCACGAGCGGCGCGCGTAGTAGATGAGCGGGGAATCGCAGCGCCAGCAGAACGGATACGTGTGCTCGTGGCCCGCGGGCTCGTAGCGCCCGAACAGCTTCGCCTCGTCCGCCAGGCGCTGCGCGATGACCGGGTTGGCCTCGAACACCGTCCGGCCGTTGATCGCCTCCCATCCGGTGCCCGCGAAGCGTCCCGTGGGGTCCACCGGGTTCACGAAATCGAGCCCGTCACGCTGGCCCACGGCGTAATCGTCGGCGCCGAACGCCGGCGCGATGTGGACGAGGCCGGTGCCCTCCTCGCTGGTCACGAACTCCCCGGCCACCACCCGGAAGGCCCGCGCCGGATCCACCCGAACCGCATCGATCAGCTGGTGGTACGCGAGGCCCACCAGATCCCGCCCCGGGAACGTGTCGAGCACGGGGAACTCCCCGAGCCGCTTGCCGTGCGTCGCCCCCGGGACGGCCTTCGACTCCGCGATCCCCCGCTCCACGATGAGCCGGGTGCCGTCCACGTCCACCTCGACGTAGACGAGATCTGGATGGACGGCCACCGCGACGTTCGACGGCAGCGTCCACGGCGTGGTGGTCCACACCAGCAGATGCCGCGGCCGTCCGTCGGCGGCGGGGGCGGTCAGGCGGAAGCGGACGTAGATGGACGGGCTGTGGTGCGTCGCGTAGCCCAGCGCCAGCTCGTGGCTCGACAGCACGGTGCCGCAGCGGGGGCAGTACGGCAGCACCTTGTGCCCCTCCACCAGCAGTCCGCGCTCGTGCAGCTGGGCCAGGAGCCACCAGACGGATTCGATGTACTCCTTCGTGTACGTCACGTACGCGCGGTCGTACTCGAGCCAGTAGCCGATCCGCTCCGACAGCGCCTCGAATTCACCCTTGTAGGTGAAGACGCTCTCCCGGCACCGGCGGTTGAATTCCGCCACGCCGTAGCGCTCGATGTCGGCCTTGCCCGAGATCCCGAGGGCCTTTTCCACTTCGATCTCGACGGCCAGCCCGTGCGTGTCCCATCCCGCGATCCGCGTCACCTGGCGCCCGCGCATGGCCTGGTAGCGGCAGATCAGGTCCTTGATGGTGCGCGCGAACAGGTGATGGATGCCGGGCCGGCCGTTCGCCGTGGGCGGACCCTCGTGGAAGACGAACGGCTCGCCATTCCGGCCGCGCTCGAGCGTCTGCCGGAACAGGGCCTCGCGCTTCCAGAGCTCCAGCAGGTCGCGCTCCAGCGCGTCCGCGGTCGGGTAGTTGAGCGGCGGGTAGCCCATCAGCGCAGCGGCTCCACCCGGTGGCGGTACGTGCGCCGCGGTGCAACAGTCACGGGGAGGACGCGCCCCGTCATGACGCCTCGGTCGGCGGGCTTCCGTCGCGCTCGTGAGTGGCGAGGGCGTCCACTTCACCCAGCGCGCGCTCGAGCAGATGCCGGTAGGCGGCCAGATAGGCGCTGAAGTGCCGGTGGGCCTCCTCCGTGTCGCGTCGCACGTCGCGCTCGGCCTCCCGGGCCTCCGCCAGCAGCCGTTCCCCCTCGAGCCGGGCCCCCTGCACGACGAGCTGCGCCTCCTGCTGGGCGAGCCGCTCCGTGTCCGCCCGCACCTGCTGGGCCGCCACGAGCGCGTCGTTCAGCGCCTTCTCCCGCTCCCGGAACACCTTGAGCTGCTCGCGCAGGCCCTGCACGCGCTCCTCGAGACTCTGGCGCTCCTTGAGGAGCCGTTCCAGTTCGTTCGCCATCCGGTCCCGGAAGTCGTCCACCATCGCGCGGTCGTAGCCGAACGCCATGCGCGCGAACTCCTGGGCACGCACATCCACCGGAGTCAGCCGAAACTCGTCTTTCATCCCGTACGCTCCCCGAACAGCACAGTGCCGAGCCGCAGCATCGTCGCCCCTTCGGCAACGGCCGCCGGATAGTCCCCACTCATGCCCATCGACAGCTCCGCCAGCGGGCAGGCCGGCGTCGCGAGGGCATCCCGCAACTCCCGGAGTTCCCCGAACACCCGGCGCTGGACGCCCGTGTCGTCCGTGAAGGGCGCCATCGTCATGAGCCCGCGCACGGCGAGTCCCGGGAGTCCCGTGCACGCCGCGACGAGCGCCGGCGCATCTTCCCGGGGACACCCGCCCTTCTGCGGCTCCCGCGCCACGTTCACCTGCACCAACACGGGAACGGCCGTCGCCTCCTTCACCGCCGCGCGGCTCAACGCCTCCGCCAACCGCGGCGAGTCCAGCGAATGCACCAGGGCAAACCGGCCCGGGACGAACCTCGCTTTGTTCGTCTGAAGGTGGCCGATCAGGTGCCACCGCACCGGCGTCCCCACCGCCGCGATCTTCTCGAGGGCCTCCTGCACCCGGTTCTCCCCGACGTCCGCAAGCCCCGCGCGGGCGGCCGCCTCCGCAGCGGACGCAGGATGCCCCTTCGTGACCGCGACGATGGCCACCGGTTGCGACAGCCCGTGGGCGGCTTGCACCCGGGCGATCTCCTCCCGCACGCGGGCCACGCGTTGGGCAAGGCCCTCAACGGTCATAGCCTGTTATCTTACCGAGACTTAGCGGGCCTTACAAGCCAACCTCAACGGCCCGAGTCGGCCACGGCGGTGTCCGCGAACACCGGTGGTGCCAGCCGCAGGGCGTCGAGGACCATCCGGAGGTCGGGGTTCGGCGCCAGGTGGTAGGCCTTACTGAGACTCTCCACGGCCCGCGCACGGTCGCCCCGCACCTCGAACCCCTGCCCCAGCGCCAGGAACGGCAGGCTGAGGTTGAGCGCGATGTTGCGCGTGGTGGGCTCGAGATCCAGCGAATCGACCTCGAACAGCCCTGAATACCGGTACACGCGGTTGACCAGCGTGTCGGTGCGCGGAACGTTGACCGGCACGCCCAGCACGCTGCCGGCCACGAGCGCGGCGGAGTCGGGTGCCTCGTCGATGTGCACCCGGAGCACGAGCCCCTCGTTGGACATGTCCGGCGCCAGCCCGAGCCAGTTGCCGCTCCCCGCCGTCACCGAGTAGTAGATCGGCCGCCGCCCGGCGTTCTCCTGCATGACGCGCATCATCAGCACGTCCTTGACGTAGAGCGGCGTTCCTTCGGGGAACGTGCGCGTCACCCGACCGGCCCGGAACACGAACGCCCGGTTCGTGAGCTGCGGGTAGAGCGCGTCGATCTGCTCGTCCGTCCACGACACGACCGGCGGCGGAGGCGTCGCCGGCGCGCGGTCGGCAAACCACGGCGCCTGGGCCGGGTCGAACGGCCGGACGGGATTGTCGCGCAACTGGCGCAAGTACCAGTCGGTGTTCCCGAGCGACAGGTTGACGACGGACACATCCGGCCGGATGCCTTCGACCTCCTGCGCCCACCAGAGGGGGAACGTGTCGTTGTCCCCGTTGGTAAAGATGACGCCGTACGGCTCGGCCGACTGCAGCAGGTCGTACGCGAAGTCGCGGGCCAGCGTGACGGCCGGTCCGTGCCGGCGGCTCGCCGCGGTGAAATTCAGCGCCGGCGGCACCAGCGCCACCGCGAGGAGCGCCACCGCCCCGGCCCGGCCCGCCGCCGAGGCCCACCCCAGGCGCTCGCGCAGGGTGCGGCCGAGGGCGGCGAGTCCGATGCCCGCGAACAGCCCCCAGGCCTGGAAGGACACCGTGAAGAAGTAGTCGCGGTCGCGGACCTCGTGCTGGTCACCGTTCGGGAACAGCTCCCACCCGGCCCCGAGCGAGTAGCCCGGCTTGAAGTTCATGTAGCCCATGAGCGCCGGGCCGGTGGTCAGGAACAGCACCAGGAGGAGCCAGAACATCGACCGGTCGCGCCGGTACAGGGTCCCGAGGCCGATGAACCCGAGACTCGTGAAGACGAGCGTGAATGGCAGCCGCGCCGGCGCGAACACCGAGTTCGTGGT
This sequence comes from Gemmatimonadales bacterium, assembly GCA_036732805.1. Lineage (GTDB taxonomy): Bacteria > Gemmatimonadota > Gemmatimonadetes > Gemmatimonadales > GWC2-71-9 > JAOTWJ01. The sequence goes on from DAINBS010000003.1 coordinate 19,221, forward strand.
GGCCAGTCCATTCGCCCACTGCCAGTCGAAGTACTGCAGGTAGTTGAGCACCTGCAGCCAGATGATCGTCAGGTTACGGCCCGGATTGTCCGGCCCCGACGGGAAGATCGGGTTGTCGAGCGGCGACCGTGGCGGATACTGCTCGCGGCGGATCACCGACAGCAGCGCGTCCCAGGTCGATGGATCGGCTTCGTTGATCAGCGGATCGAGGCCTGCCCGGATGTAGAGGAACAGGTAGGTGGACGCGCCCACGGCGGCGACCAGGAACACCATGAGGGCAAACCCGAGCGAGCCCACGGAGGCCGCGTAGACGGCCGCCGCGAGGAAGACCACCCCGCCGAGCGCGAGCAGGGTGGTGCTGCCGAGCCCCGCGCCGATGAGCAGCGCCCACACGCCGAGCAGGACGGCCCACTGTGCCCACTCGGCGCGCCTATCCTGTTCGCCCGGCAGCGGCTCGGTCCGCAGCACGTGCCAGATGTACCCGATCAGGGCGGGGCCCACGAGCAGGGTGAGCAGGTGGTTGCCTACCGAGACGGCGCCGATGTAGACGATGAGCAGGAGCACGTGCGAGGCCCGCATCGTGCCCCGGTGCCGGCGCCAGAGCCAGGCGAGCCAGCAGATGGCGGCGATGCTGAACGTCGCCACCATGTAGACCTCGGTCTCGTTCGAGTTCTGCCAGACCGTGAACACGAACGCGGAGACAATGGCGCCCCCCACCGCGCCCCCCCAGACGAACAGGCGATCGGCGGGGATCGCGGGCTCCTCGCTGCGCCACCCACGGAGGGCGTGGAAGGCAACCAGAAAGACGCAGCCGGCGGCCGCCGCGCTGAAGGCGGCGGTCATCAGGTTGGTCCGCCACGCCCACTCACCGATGGGGATGAGCTGCCCGAACGCGTTGCCGAGCAGCACGAAGAGCGGCGTCCCCGGCGGATGGGGAATCCCCAGCAACTTGGACGCGGCGATGAACTCCCCCGCGTCCCAGAACGTCACGGTGGGCGCGAGCGTGACGAGGTACGCCGTGAAGACCACGAGGAAGACGAGCGCCGCCGCGAGGTACGGAGGCCGGTCACTGGCGGGCCGGTCGATGCTGGAATCCGTCATGGATGTCGGGCTGGAAGGTTCAGGCGGGAGAAGGCTCGCCACTCGACCGGCGGAACGCAAGCGATCCGCTGCGCCGGCTCGTGAGCGCGTCCCGCACCTGGGCGGGGTCGACCCCCTGCTTCAGCAGGCCGCCCTGCGCGATCGAGATGCGCGAGGTCTCCTCGGAGACGACGATCACGACCGCGTCGGACTCCTCGGACAGCCCGAGCGCGGCCCGATGCCGCGTGCCCAGCGACTTGTCGGTCACGGGGAACTGGGTGAGCGGCAGCACGCAGCCCGCGCCGATGATCTCGTCACCCCGGACGATCACCGCGCCGTCGTGCAGCGGGGAGTACGGCGTGAAGATCGTGCTCAGCAGCTCGCCCGAGACGCTGGCCCGCATGACCGTGCCCGTCTCCACGTAGTCGTCGAGCGACACCTCGCCTTCGATCGCGATGATCGCGCCCGTGCCCGCCCGGGACAGCCGCTCCGCCGCGGCGGCGATCTGGTCGGCCGCCGACTGGGTCGTGGTGTACACGAACAGGTTGAACGCGCGTGAGCGCCCGAGGCGGGCCAGCGCGTGGCGCAGCTCGGGCTGGAACACGACGATCGCCGCGAACGCGCCGTACGTGAACACCACGCCGAGCAGCGTGGCGATCATGGTGAACTTGAGCACGAGCGCCAGGAAGTACACGATGCCGAGGATGACGAGCCCGATCAGGATCTGGAGGGCGCGCGTCCCGGCGAGGAACAGCAGCGCCCGGTAGATCAGGTAGGCGACGACCAGGATCTCCACCACATCCCGCGGGCCCGGCACCAGAAAGCGGAGCTGGTCGAGTGGCATCAGGCATCCCTCGCCGCGTGCGCCACCCGGAGCGCGTCGCGGACCGGGCCCACCGCGTGGACCCGGAACACCTGCGCCCCCCGCTCGTACGCCACGACACACGCCGCGGCGGTGGCCACGTCACGCTCGCCCACCTCCCGGCCGGTCACGGTGCCGAGGAACCGCTTGCGCGATGGCCCGACGACGATGGCGCACCCGAGCGAGCGGAGCGCACCGAGCCGGTCGAGCAGCTGGAGGTTCTGTTCGGGCCGCTTGCCGAACCCGAAGCCGGGATCCACGGCAATGCGGTCGACCGCGACCCCGCGGCCGGCGGCACGTGTCAGGGCCTCGCGCAGCTCCGCGGCCACTTCGGCCATGAGGTCTGCATAGGCCGCATGCGTGTAGGTGGCCAACTCCTCGAGGGTCCCCCGCGAGTGCATCACCACGAGTCCCGCGCCCCGCGCCGCGCAGACGTCGGCCAGCGCCGGATCGAGGCGCAGGCCCGACACGTCGTTGATGATCCATGCGCCCTCGTCGAGGGCGCGGCCCGCCGTCTCCGACCTGAACGTGTCCACGCTGATCGGCACCGACGGGTACCGGTGCGCCAGCGCCGTGAGGACGGGGGCGAGCCGCTGCCACTCCTCTTCCGCGGTCACCGGCGTGGCGCGGCCCGGGCGCGTGGATTCGGCGCCGAGGTCGATCAGATCCGCGCCATCGGCGAGAAGGCGTTCGGCATGCGCGGCCGCATCGCCCGGCGCCAGCCAGCGTCCACCGTCGCTGAACGAGTCGGGCGTGACGTTGAGGATGCCCATGATCCGGGGTGCGTCCAGCGCAATGGGGCCGCGCGCCGTCATCCACCGCTCGACCGGCTCGAACGCCGCCCGCAGGACGGCTCCGAGCGCGCCGAGGAGGTCGTCAGGCAGACCGGCCGTCGGACCGGGCCGGGTCAGGCCCGCCAGGCGCGCAGTTTCCCCGGCCAGGAAGACCCAGCCCTCGCCGCTGAGGGACGCCACGCCATGGGTCCGCGCCGTCCGCGTGAGGGCCTCGCGCAGGTCCGCCGGGACCTCGTCGATCATGACGGCGGCCGGCGCCAGGCCGGCCGCGGCCGCCTGCGCCTGCGTCGCGGGCATCCCCCGACGCGCCAGTCCCTCCGCGACCGCGGCGGGCCGGGGCGCGAGCGGGGTCAGCTTCACGCGCCAGCCGGCTCGGGCGGTGGGGAGCCGAGCACCGGGCTCCGCTCACCGGAGGCCGGGCGCTCGGCCGGGAGCTTGCCCGTCGCCGGCGCGACCGCCGACGGCGCCTTGGGCGGCAGTACCCCGCCCTTCGCGAGCAGCGCCACCTCCTCCCGGTCGAGCGTTTCCCGATCGAGCAGCGCCTGGGCCATGGCGTGCAGCAGCGGCATGTCCCCTTCGAGGATCCCGCGTGCCCTCCGGAGCGCTTCGTCGAGCACCCGCTTGACCTCGGCGTCCACGATCTCGGCGGTCTTTTCGGACACCTCGTGGCGCTGCATGATCTCCCGGCCGAGGAAGATCTGCTGCTCCCGATCGCCCACCGCGATGGGGCCGATCACGTCGCTCATGCCGAACTGGGTCACCATGCGGCGCGCCAGCTCGGTGGCCTGCTGAATGTCCTGGGCCGCGCCCGTGGTGACCTTCGCGGGGCCGAAGATCAGCTCCTCGGCGACGCGCCCGCCGTACGACATGGCCAGGCGCCCCACGATGAACTCCTTCGTGTAGTTGTGGCGGTCCTCCTCGGGCAGCGAGAAGGTGATGCCCAGCGCCCGCCCGCGGGGCACGATCGTGACCTTGTGCACGGGATCGAGCCCCGGCACGCGCAGGCTCACGATGGCGTGTCCCGCCTCGTGGTACGCGGTGAGCTTCTTCTCCTCGTCCGACAGGACCATGCTCTTCCGCTCGACGCCGAGCATGACCTTGTCCTTGGCGTCCTCGATGTCGAGCATCTCGACCTGCTGCTTGGCGCGCCGGGCCGCGAGCAGGGCCGCCTCGTTCACGATGTTCGCGAGGTCCGCCCCGGCGAGCCCGGGGGTGGCCTTCGCGATGACGTCGAGCCGCACGTCCCGCGAGAGCGGTTTGTCCCGCGCGTGCACCTTGAGGATGGCCTCGCGCCCGCGGACGTCGGGCATGTCCACCACCACCTGCCGGTCGAACCGCCCCGGGCGCAGCAGCGCGGGGTCCAGGACGTCGGGCCGGTTCGTCGCGGCGATCAGGATCACGCCCTCGTTCGACTCAAACCCGTCCATCTCCACGAGCAGCTGGTTGAGGGTCTGCTCCCGCTCGTCGTGCCCGCCGCCGAGGCCCGCGCCCCGGTGCCGGCCCACGGCGTCGATCTCGTCGATGAAGATGATGCACGGCGCGTGCGCCTTGCCCTGCTCGAACAGGTCGCGCACCCGCGACGCGCCGACCCCCACGAACATCTCCACGAAGTCCGAGCCGGACATCGAGAAGAACGGCCGAGCCGCTTCGCCGGCCACGGCGCGCGCCAGCAGGGTCTTGCCGGTGCCCGGGGGTCCCACGAGCAGCACGCCTTTCGGCAGGCGTCCGCCCAGCCGCTGGAACTTCTGCGGGTCGCGCAGGAACTCGATGATCTCCTGCAGTTCGACCTTGGCCTCGTCGCACCCCGCAACGTCCGCGAACGTGACCTTGGGCGTGTCGCCCGTCAGCAGCTTGGCCTTCGACTTGCCGAAGGAGAACGCGCGATTGCCACCCGCCTGGACCTGGCGGAAGAAGAACAGCCAGAGGCCGATGAGGATGACCCACGGCAGCAGGTTGATGAACACCGTGCCGAACGGCGTTTTCGGCTCGCGGGCGTGGATCGGGATGCCCTTCGCCTCGATCCGCTCGAGCAGCTTCTCCGAGTTCTGCACGGGGAGCAGCACGCGAAACCGCGTGATCCGCGTGCCGTCCACCAGCACCCCCTGCTTGAACTCCCCCCGCACCAGCTGGCCGCTCGTGATCTCCACCTCGACCACATTGTCGCGCTCCAGCTCGGAACTGAAGGTCGTATAGGGGACTTCGGTGAACTCCTCGCGACTCGATCCGATGATCTGGTAGAACGCCACCGGCAGGAGGATCACCAGGAGCCAGAACACCGCGGTGCGGCTCGCCTGGCTCCAGTTGACCTTGCGGTTGGGCGACGGACGTTCGGTCATCAGTCTACTCTCAAGCTTGCGATGAACGGCAAATGCCGGAAATCTTCCGCGTGATCGAGGCCATATCCCACCAGGAACCGGGAGGGCGCGTCGAACCCCAGGAACCGGGGCTCCAGCTCCAGCCGCGGCGCCAGCCGCTTGTGGAGGAGCGCGCAGATCTCCAGGCTCAGCGGACCGCGCTCGCGCAATAGCCGCACCAGGCGGTTCAGCGTCGTCCCTGAATCGACGATGTCCTCCACGAGCAGCAGGTGGCGGCCCGCCAACGCCGTTGCCGGATCGTACACCAACCGGACCTGCCCGCTCGACGTCGTGCCGCTGCCGTAGGACGACGCCACCAGGAAATCGACCTGGTGGGGCCGCCGGATTGCCCGGACGATGTCGCTCATGAAGATAAAGCTCCCCTTCAGCAACCCCACCACGAGGAGATCGCCGGTCACGTAGTGCGCCGTGATCTCCCGTCCGAGATCCGCGACCCGGGCCGCGATCGTCTCCGCGTCGAACACGATCCCGGCGACCTCGCGGCCTCCGGTGCGGCTAAGGACTTCCGATTCGGCGTACATCGAGCCTCACTGCCGGTTCACCCGGCCCGGGCACCGCCTCGTTGCCGCGGCAGACGCCGGGAATCCAGAACACGCGCCCATCCCACACGAACACCGGATGCCGGGCCCGCTCCGTCCGGGGAACGCGCGCTTCCATGAGCAGACGCCGCACGGGGCGCCGGCCGATTCCCCCGAGCGGCGACATCGCATCGCCCGGCCCGACACTCCGCACCTCGCCGCCTTCGCCGCGCACCCAGGTCGTCCAGGAACGACGCTCGCTTCGGGAGGCAGGCTCGCGCCGCCACGTGATACCCCACGCCTCCCACGTCGCTTCGCCCGAATCGCCTCCGCCCCACAACACGGCGCCCGCCGACGCGCGCACATCGGCTTCCACGGCGTCCGGTGCGAGCAGCCGGATCCGCCCGAATACCGTCTCGGCGGTCCACCCGCTCCCGAGGTCCAACCGTCGGCCGCTCGGAGCCCGCTGCACGAACTCCCTCAGGGCATCGATCCGCTGGTGTCGGGGCCGACAGCCCGCGAGCCGGCACACGGCCCGCAAGATTGCGTCGGACAACATGTTATCATACCGCGAGAACGGCCCCCGTTCAACCTCCGTCACGCCCTCCCCGCGCTTGAGCGCGAGCGCGGGGTCGGTCCGGGCAAGCGCCTCCCATGCCAGTCGTTCCGCCGCGGCATGCCTGGCACCCGTCCCGAGCGTGCGGTCCACATCCGGCATTCGCTCGCGCAGCAGCGGCAGCAACGCGCCGCGGACCCAGACGCGGTCGTGGCGCAGGTCCGCATTCGCCGGGTCATCAACCAGCTCCAGGTCCGGCGCTTCAGCAGAAACCCAGCGACGGAGTTCCTCCCGCGTGAACGGGAGCAAGGGACGACGCAGGCCCTGGGGACCGCGGGCGGGAACCCCCGCCAGCCCTGCGGTGCCGGAGCCCTTGAGGAAGCGATACAACACCGTCTCGACCTGGTCGGACGCGTGGTGGGCGGTGGCCAAGTACCGGGCCCCGGTGGCCTGCTGCATCCGGCGGAGCACCGCATACCGCGCCACGCGCGCGGCCGTTTCCGAGGCCTCCGCGCCGAGGCTGAGGTGCTCCACATGGAAGCGCAGTCCGAGCCGGTCCGCCGCGCGGGCCACGAGTGATGCCCATTCACCGCTCCGCGGGTGGACGCCGTGGTCGACGTGCCCGACCGCGAGGTCGAGATGCGCCTCGGCTCGCACGGCGTGAAGGAGATGGAGAAGGGCCTGCGAGTCGGAGCCGCCGCTCACGCCCACCAGCACACCGCCCGGCGGGTCGAACAGGCTGGAACTCGAGAGATGCGCGCGAAACCGCGCGAGCAGGTCGGCGCTCGGCATACGCGCGCCCGCTAGGGTTCCTCGTCCGTGACACCGAACGCGAGCGACACGATGCGCCATCTCCCTCCATGCCGCATCATGGAAACGGCGTCGATGCCCTCCCATTCCGCCACCGCGCCCGGGTCGCCGAACCGGGCCCGGTACACTACCCACGCCTGGGCCAGGTCCCCCGTCATGTGGATTCGCGCGTCCACCATGGACTCCTCGAAGATCTCCCGGCTGTCCGGCCCCAGGGGTGCCGCGGCAACGAATTCCGGCACACTGGTCATCCAAACCCGAGTGCTGTCCTCCCCCGGAGGCTGCCAGCGTGTCGCGATCGTGGCCCCGGGCCAGAAGTGATCGCGGAACGCCGTCCAGTCACGGGCGCTCAGGTCGCGGTAGTAGCTCCGCAGCTCCGCGAGCACCAGGCTCGTGTCCGCGTTCGGCCCCGCATCGGCGCGCCGCCCGTCTGGCGGGGCGTATTCCACGGTGCACGCCGCCAGCACCAGGCTCACCAACCCGGCGGCGAGCCGGTTCCGCCCTGCGGAGATGAGGAGTCGAACTGAAGGGCGCGCCTGCGCGCGCGAGGGGGTGGGCGGCATGCCAGCGAGTGTAGCCGCCACCCCAAAACCGGGCAACGCCGACGGCACCTCTTGACGGCCGGCCTGGGAAGTCTTAGTGTATTATCACACTAATACACTAACCGGGCCTTGTCGCGCGTGCTGCTGGCCCGGACGGAGGGGACGATGGCGAAACTCCGGTGGGTGTTCGGGATGGCCGGCCTAGCACTGGCGCCGGCGGCCGCGGGGGCCCAGGACGTGGCACCCGACTCGTTGGCGATCGCGGAGGCCCGGCAACGGCTGAGTAGCGACCTCTACAACTTCATCACGGCGCAGGAGAGCTACTTCGCCGATCACGAGACCTACGCCTCCACGATCGGGCAGATCGGCACCCGGCACCGCGCGACGAAGGGGGTGACGATCGTGCTCCTCACGTCGTCGGGGACCGGACACAGCGAGATCGCGATTGACGAGCGCGTCCCCGGCCTCGTGGGCGGATCACCCGTGGTCGTGGCACAGGGCGTCGGCCGG
>DAINBS010000004.1:0-6197 GCA_036732805.1 Gemmatimonadales bacterium
TCGTGTTGCCGCCGCTTCGGGAGCGCGGGGACGACGTCCTGCTCCTGGCGCACACGTTCGCCGCGGCGAGCGCCGCGCGATACGGCCTGCCGGAGCCGCGGGTGGGCACCGATGTGCGCGATGCGCTCCAGGCGCACACCTGGCCGGGCAACGTGCGCGAGCTGCGGCACGCGGTCGAGCGGGCGCTGCTGCTGTCGCCGCCGGGCACGCTCGATCCGCAGGAGCTGGTCCCCGTCCGGCGCGCCGGGCCGGCCACGCCCGAGGCGGTGACGGCCGGCAGGCTCGCGGACGCGATCCGCGCGGTGGTCGAGGGAGCGGTCACGCGCCACGGCGGCAACAAGAGCGCGGCCGCGCGCACGCTGGGAATCTCGCGCGCGCGTCTGCAGCGCATTCTCGATCGGCAGGAGGGAGGGGACGATGCAGACGTTGCATGATCCCCTGCGCGCGGCCCGAGAGGCCGTGCGGTCCGGCAAGTTCCAGGACGCGGCCGTCACGCTCGCGGAGCTGCCGACCGAGGTCCGCGAAGGCGCGGAGTGGTATCTCCTGTCGGCCATGGTGAGCTGGCGCCTCGGCGATTTCGCCGCCAGCCGCCGCGAGGCCCTGGCCGCACGCGAGGGTTACCGCGCCCGTGGCGACGCCGACGGCGAGATGCGCGCCACCAACGTCGCGGCCGCCGGCGCGTTCGGGCTGGGCGCCCTCGCCGACGCGGAGGACGGCTTCCACGCCGCCATGCAGCTCGCCCGGGAATTGGGCGACCCGCTCATGGCCGCGCGCTGCTCGAACAACCTCGGGAATGTGGCGCTCTACCTGGCCCAGCACGACGTCGCGCTCAGCTTCTACCGGATCGCGCGGGCGGGCTTCGAGCGGCTGGGCTTCGAGCACGGTGTCGCCGAGACGTGGATCAACAGCGCCATCACCTGGCGCGACCTCGGCCGCCACCGCGAGTGCCTGGGCGCCGCGGATCAGGCGCTCGACGCGGCGGAACAGGCCCGCGCGCCCCGGCTCATCGCCGAAGCGCTGGCCAACCGCGGCGCCGCGCTTGCCGCCCTCGGGGACGACACGCTCGCGCGGGTGCAGGTGGACCGCGCGCTCGGCATTGCCCGCCAGGAGGGCGACCGCTTTGCCGAGGCCGACGTGCTCCGCCTGCTTGGGCTCATCGCGCAGACGCGCGGGAACCCCGAATTGGCACTCGCGCGCCTGCGGGAGGCACTGGGCGTGGCCGAAGCCCTCGGGCATCCGTGGACCACGGCTGAGGTCCAGCGTGACCTGGCGCGCGTGTTCCGCGCCCTCGGCAGGAACGCGGAGGCCGCGGGCGCCTTCGCCGCCGCCGAGACGGCGTTCCGGTCGCTTGGCTCCGTGCCGCGCGCCGACGCGATGCAGCGCGAGGGAGCGGGCGAGAGCGGCTGACGCCGGCCGGTTGGACCCGCGCCGCACCGCGCGTCATCTTTCCGCCATCCCTCGTGCAGGCGTGAAGCGCATGTCCGATCGTCGTGAATTCCTGAAGACCACCGCGGCGGGAACCCTCGGCCTCCATCTGGCCACGCGTGGGCGTGCCGCGCTCGCCGAGACCCCCGCTCCCGATCCCACGCTGTTCGCGGCGCCTCCCCTGGAAACCGTCCGCATCGGGTTCGTGGGCGTGGGGCACCAGGGGAGCAGCCACGTCGAGAACTTCCTCAAGATCGACGGCGTCGAGATCACCGCCATCTGCGACATCAACCCGGCCAAGGTGGCCGCGATGCAGGCGCTCGCCACCAAGGCTGGCCGCCCGAAGCCCCTGGGTTTCGACAAGGGGCCGGAGGACTTCCGCCGCCTGTGCGACCGCGACGACGTGGACCTCGTGTTCACGGCGACGCCGTGGGAGTGGCACACGCCGGTGTGTCTCGCCGCCATGCGGGCGGGCAAGCATGCGGCCACCGAGGTCCCGATGTGCGTGACGCTCGACGAGGCCTGGGAGCTGGTGGAGACGGCCGAGCGGACCGGGCGGCACTGCGTGATGATGGAGAACTGCTGTTACGACCGGACCGAGATGATGATCCTCACCATGGTCCGGCAGGGACTGTTCGGCGACCTGCTCCACGCCGAGTGCGGGTATCTGCACGATCTGCGGGAGCTCAAGCTCACGGACTTCTACGAGAACCGCTGGCGCATCAACCACGCCATCCGCCGCACCGGCGACCTCTACCCCACGCACGGGCTCGGGCCGGTGGCGCAGTGGCTGGACGTGAACCGCGGCAACCGGTTCGACTACCTCGTGTCCATGGCCTCGCCGGGGCGCGGCCTGAACCGCTGGGCCGCGGAGCACATCGGGCCCGAGAGCCCCGAAGCCACCAGGGGCTACGCGCTGGGCGACGTGGTGAACACGCTCATCCGGACCGCGCGCGGGCAGACGATACTCGTCACCCACGACACCAACTCGCCGCGCCCGTACAGCAGGAAGATCCTGCTCCAGGGCACCAAGGGCCTCGTGCGGAAGTACCCGGAGCAGAAGATCCACATCGAGGGCCGGAGCCCCGCGCACCGCTGGGAGGATCTGGAGGCGCTGCGCGCGGAGTTCGAGCACCCGGTGTGGCGCGCACTGGAGGAGCGCTCGCGCGGCGCGGGCCACGGCGGCATGGACTTCATCGAGGACTACCGCCTGATCGCGTGCCTGCGCGCGGGCGAGCCGATGGACATGGACGTGTACGACGGGGCGGCGTGGTCGGCGGTGAGCGCCCTGAGCGAGCAGTCCATCCGCAGCCGCAGCAACTCGGTCGAGTGTCCCGATTTCACGCGGGGAGCCTGGGAGCGGAGGGCGCCGCTCGGGATCGTGAACGGATGACGGATGGACAGGGACCGACGGTCAGGAAGAGACGGACGCGGACGGACGGAGACGGGATTGCCCGGGGAGATGGCCCGTCTTCGTCCGTCTCAGTCCCTTCCGTCCCCGTCCGTCTTGTCCAGGGCATCGGGCACGAACACCGCCCTCCCGAGTTCTCCTTTCCGAAACTCCCCGATCCGCCTCTGTGTGTCCGGCGCCAGCAGATAGGACCACAGCGCCGCGGCCCCTTCCGCGTTCACGTGCGGGAACCGCGCGGGGTTCGCCCGGATCACGTGGTACGGATTGCGCAGCAGCGTGTCGCCCTCGACGAGGATCACGAGCTCGAGGGGGTATTGGTGTCCGAGAAACGTGGCGACGTCCGTGAGCGCGTACGCCTGCATCTCGTGCGCGATGAGCAGGGTCGCACCCATGCCCTGCCCCGACTCCCGGTACCAGGGAGCCGCCGGCTCGACGTCCGCCGCGGCCCAGACGAACCGCTCCTTCACGTGCGTCCCGGAGCGGTCGCCGCGCGACACGAACGGCGCGCCGGAGCGGGCGATGGCCCGGAAGGCGGACACCGCGTCCAACCCGCGGACGCGTGCCGGATCGCCGTCCGGCCCAACCACCAGGAACTCGTTGTGCATAAGCGCGCGCCGCTCGATGCCGAATCCGTCGGCCATGAACCGCGCTTCCCCCGCGGGGTCGTGCAGGATCAGCAGGTCCGCCTCGCCCCGGCGGCCCAGCTCCATGGCCTGTCCGCTCCCCACGGCCACGACCTTGACCGTGTAGCCCGACGCGCGCTCGAACGGCGGGAGCAGCTCGTCCAGCAGGCCCGCGTCGCGCACCGAGGTGGTGGTCGCGAGCATGATGTCGCGGCTCTGGGCCGCTGCGCCGCTCGCGGTTCCGGCCAGCACGGCCACGAGCACCGCGAGCCAGGTCGGCCGGCGCGTCAGAACAGGTCCCCCTGATCGCGCAGGGTCTCCGGCTCCACCACCTCCTGCCCCAGGTGCCGCTGCATCCGGCGCGCGCTTTCCGGCGCGTGCCCCTGGAAGTGGTTGTTGAAGTAGCCGAAGATCTCGCGCACCCGTCCCCGCAGCGCCTCGAGCGCGAACGACCACACGCCCATCTCCTCGTCGCGCGAGACCTGCACGTGGGAGTAGTCCACGAGGCGACGGTCCGGACCCAGCCACCTGACGTACGCGAATGGAGCGGTAGGACGCTCCGCGAGGCTCAGCACCCGCTCCCGCCGCACCCACCGGCCCTCGACCAGCGTGAGCGCCACCTCGTGTGCCGCGAGCAGGGCCAGCGTCTCGTCGTCGAGCCAGCGCGGGTCGCGGAATTCGACCGCCCACCGGAGATCGCGCGGCAGCTGCGGGAGAAACGCGGCGAGCGCCGCGCGCGACTCGCGCGTGGGCGCCCAGTCGGGCGGCGTCTGGAGCAGGAGCGGCCCGAGACGGTCCTCGAGCATCCGCGCCCGCTCCAGAAAGGTCGCCAACGGCTGGTCCGCGTCCACCAGGCGCCGCTCGTGCGTGATCTCCTGCGGCACCTTCAGCGCGAACGCGAACCCCGGCGGGACCCGCGACTTCCAGGCGCGCACGACGGGGTCGACCGGGGGGGCGTAGAACGTCGAGTCGATTTCGACCGTCCCGAACGCGCGGCCGTACAGGGACAGCATGTCGGACGGCCGCGTACCGGTGGGGTAGAACGGCCCCACCCACGCGGGGTAATTCCACCCCTGCGTTCCGATGCGGATGGTGGCGGTCACGTCAGCTCCGCCGGACGGAGCGCTCCCAGTACATGCGCATCTCCGCGATGCGGCCGTCGGCCGTCTCGCAGAACAGGGCGCCGCGGACCGTCATGGCTTCACCCGTGCGCCGGCGCCGGAACGTGCACTTGTACTCCGTCGCGAACCACGGGCCCGCCAGGAAGATCTCGCCGTGGCGGAAGGCGATCTCCGCCTGCTCGAGCGGCACGTCACGCCAGTACAGGCGGATCGCGTCCCGCCCGCGCACCGGCGCCTCGAACGGCCCCGGCACGAACACCGCGTCGTCCGTGAAGACCTCGGCCATCTGCTCAGGCTTGCCCTGCTGCCACGCCTGGCCGAACTTGGCGATCAGCGCGTCGAACTCGGCCCCGCGCGAGGGCGTCTCCGGCGTCATGGCTCAAGGTTAGACGGGGCGGCGGCGCATCGCCAGGGACGGGACGCCGTGGCACCGCTCGTGCTGGATTTCGGCCGCCACGGGCGGGACATTTGGGACGGTACCGGGAGGTCCGACTCAGCGGAGAGGAGCCAGGCATGGCCGGTGGTCAGGTACGGGTGGCCGTCGTCGGGGTTGGGGAAACCGGGCGCGGGTGGGCAACACTGTGCGCGGCCCACGGTTGGCCCGTCAGCATCTTCGACGCGGAGGCGGCGGCCCTCAAGGGCGCACGCGAGGACATCATCGAGCGGGCGCGTGGCCTTCCCGTGCTGCTCGGCATGGACGCGGACTCCGTGGAACGCGGCGTCGCGAGTTTGCAGGACGGCCGCAGCCTTTTGCAGGCCTGCCAGGAGGCCGACTGGGTGATCGAGGCCATCCACGAAGACCGCAGTGCCAAGCAGCGGCTGTTCGAGGCGTTGGAAACCGCCGCGCCAAAGGCCCGCGTCGTCAGCAGCTCGTCATCCACGCTGACGCCGCTCGACCTGGCCGCGCGCTGCCGCCGGCCGGACCGGATCATCGTGACCCACCCCCAGCATCCCACCGAGCTGGTGCCGCTCGTCGAGGTCCTCTCGGGCCCGCAGACCGAGGGCCTCGTGGTCGAGCTCACCAAGGGATGGCTGCGACATCTCGGCCGCATCCCCGTCATGCTCAAGAAATCCGTCCGCGGCAACGTCGCCGGCCGGATGAACGCCGCCGTCTGGCGGGAGGCCATCCAGCTCGTGCTCGACGGCGTGATCGACGTGGACGATCTCGACCGCGCGGTCTCGGTGGGCCCGGGGCTCAGCTGGGCGGCGGCCGGACCCCACCTGGCGGTTCAGCTGGCCGCGGGCCGGCGAGGCACGGCGGCCCGCGTGCAGCAGCTCCTGCGCACCTGCGAGGAGATCTGGCAAAGTCTTGCCGGGTGGAGCCAGATCGACCCCGACCAGCAGCATCACCTCATCGCGGCCATCGAGCGCGCGTACGCGGGACAGACCGAGCGCATCCGGCGCGCGCGGGATCGACGATTGGCGGCCATGCTCCAGGGACTGGAATCCGCGAGGAATGTGTAGGGAGTAGTCGTGAGGAGGGAGGGGTCAGGATAGGCGGCCAGACGGCCAGACGGCAAGCGGACGTCGAGGGATGAGGTGCGAGTGGCATCTCGGAACCGCTGACGGCGCTCCGCTTGAACCTCCACCTGCCCACCGCTGGCCGTCTGGCCGTCT
>DAINBS010000004.1:6297-26398 GCA_036732805.1 Gemmatimonadales bacterium
CTGACGGCGCTCCGCTTGAACCTCCACCTGCCCACCGCTGGCCGTCTGGCCGTCTCGCCGTCTGACCTGTAACCCAACCACCCACACCGCTCCACCCTATCCGGAAGCCTATCTGGGAATCCGCACCGCCACTCCCACTCCAAGGAACCAGGCAGGCCCGGCATCATCGAGCCCGAACCCGGCTGCGGCATCGAGCTGCATATTGGGCCGCACGCCGAACGTGAGGCCGCCGTCAATCCCGTGACTCGACGGAGCGGCGTCCGACGGGGCGACATTGCCGAACGCCTCCAGGAATGCGCCCAGCCGGGTGCCGAACGACCGTCCCACCGTCAGGGTGTAGAGCCCCTCGACGTGGTTGGACCCGGTTCCGGCGCCACCTGCCGTAGTCACCCACGCGGCACCGACGTTGTAGCCCAGCGAGAACTCGCCGCCCAGCTCGTGAGCCAGCGCCACGCGCAGCTCGGGATCCACGCCGGCCGCGCGGAAGTCCGGATCACCCACCGGCACGAGCGCGGACGCGAGCACCGCGGCGGCCGGGTCGAACCCGTTGCCATCACGGAGTGCCACCTTCATCCCGACGCTCAAGTCGCCGAAGCCCGCGCGGGCGTCGGCGCCGGCCGCGGTGGCGCGCTGCCATCCCAGGAAGCCCAGCCGCAGCTCGACGCGCCCGAACAGCCCCGCGCGGGCGAGCAGGGAAGCGATGCTCGTGACGCGCCCCGCGCCGGCATTCGCCACCTCGTACAGACCGCCCGCTTCGAACTGGACCATGCCGCGCGGGACGACGATGGGCGATTCGGTCTGGTCCGGCCGGTCGGTCACCAGGGGCGGGGCGGTTTGCGCTGCCGCCGGGGCCGCGAGCAGCACCGCCGCCATGACGCTCGCGACCGCCGCGAGTCTCCCCATGCCGCTCATCCCGCTACCAACAGGCCAGTTCCGTACATCAGCAGCATGCCCGCCACGAGTCCGCCCGCGGTGAGCGGCGTCCAGACGGGCGCGCCCTCGCGGTCGCGTCCCACGACGCGGCTCAGAGCCACGATCACCTGCGCGATGGCACCGGCGCCCACGCTCAGGAACAGCGTCGCCAGCACGGGCGAGAAGGCCGCCCCGCCAATCCACGCTCCGGCCACCGTGGGCGCGCCGGCCAGGAGCCCCATCCCGGCGAGCGTGCTGATCCGGGGACGGTCGCGGGCGATGGGTGCGACGATGGCGAGCCCCTCAGTCGAGTTGTGCAGCATGAACCCGATCACGAGGAACGCGCCGAGCGCCGCCTCGCCGAGCACGTAGGCCGCGCCGATGGCCAGCCCCTCACCCAGGTTGTGGAGTCCCACGCCGAGCGCGATCAGCCACGCCACCGCCCGCCGGCCGTCCTCACCGGACCGCGCGACCCGTCCGCCCGACAGCGCCTGGAGGAGCATCAGCGTCCCCAGAGACCCGATCAGCACGATCAGCGGCCCCTGGAACGCCCCGCCCACCTCGGAGCCCTTCTCCAACGCCTCGGCCAGCGCGTCCACGCCCAGGAACACCAGCAGGCCGGCCGTGAGCGCGAGCACGAAGTCGAGCCAGCGGCGCTCGAGCCGGCGCAGCAGCGGATACCACAGGAGTCCCACCGCCACCGGGATCACGCCCACGAACAGGCCGATCATCCCGAACACCCGGAAGAAGCGGCCGTCGAGACGCGGCGTTTCCCGCGCCACCGCGATCTCGTGCTCGAACGTGAGACCGGTGGACGAGAGCAGCGTGAGGTGATGCGCCTCGTTCTCGACCCAGGGATAGGGCAGCTCGATCGTGGCGCGGCGGAGCCGGCCGATCGTTGCACCGGGCGTGATCGTGAACCGCCAGAACGCCTCGTCCACCATGACCTGCGCCACGGTCACCGGGTCCGGACCGCCGTTGACCACCTCGATCCGGATGGTGCCGGGAACGAGCGTCACCCGCTCGAACACCAGCTCCTCGACCGGCGGGGCGCCGGCGCGCAGGAAGTCGAGCAGGCCGCCGCGGGCCACCGCCACGCTCAGCGCGGCCAGCAGTCCGAGGGGCAGCAGCAGCCAGAGCCACCACGGTGCGCGCTTCATGCGGTCAGCCCGTCGTTTACCTGGAAGACCCCCATCCATCCCAGCTCGGTGAACTCCGACTGGTGGGCGTGGAACATGTAGGGGCCGGTGTCGTCGTAGGAGAACTCCAGGATGTGCCGCTCTCCCTGACAGAACATGACCGTGTCCGTGAAGTCGTCCGGCGCCTGCCGGGTGCCGGTGCGATACACGTTGAAGAAGTTCCCGTGCATGTGCATCGAGTTGAGCAGGTCGAACTCGAGCATGTTCACCATGTAGATCCGCTGCAGCTCGCCCCGCCGCATCGGGATGGGCCGGTGGTGGTAGGCGAACGGGATGGTGTTGGCGGCGTAGATCTCGTTCTTGCCGTCGAAGTTCGTGTCGAACCCGTTCAGCACCATCACCATCTCCCGGGCGGGCGGGCGCGGCGTGGACGGGTCCACGATGAACGCGCCGTACAGGCCCTTGGCGATGTGCTTCTTGAGCGGGACCGTGTGGCAGTGGTAGAGGTGCAGCCCGAACGGCCGCGCCGTGAACTCGTACGTGAACGACTCCCCGGGGTGCACCACCTCGTACACGCCGTCCATCCGCGCGGCGTGGACCCCGTGGAAGTGGATCGTGTGCGCGTGCGTGCCGGCGTTGGAGAAGTGGACCCGCAGCAGGTCGCCTTCCGTGGCGCGCAGTGTGGGGCCCGGCACCTGGCCGTTGTACGTCCAGGCGGCGTACGTGACGCCGGGCGCGATCTCGATCTCGCGGTCCAGGGCCGTGAGCCGATACTCGCGCAGGGTGCGTCCGTCCGGGAGGGTGCTCAGCTCCCCGTAGTCGAAATGCTCGAGAAACGCATGCGGATCGATTGGCGCGTTCCGCAGGACGCCCTGCGTGGAAGCGTTCCCCGGCTCGTGCGGGCCCGCGGCGTGGAGCGCGGACCCGTGCTGCTCGAGGGCGCGCAACCGGTCGGCCGTGAGCGCGACCCCGGCCAATCCAACCGCGCCGCGCCGGAGCAGATCGCGCCGGGAGACCGGGGTGCCGCCCCGCTCGTCACGCATCGGGCGCCCCCTCGGCGACCGGAACGCAGCCAAGCAACCGGGCCAGACCCGCCCCCAGGGAAACCGGCGCGCGATCGGGCGCCTGAATCGTGACCGGACCGTCGAACGGCTGGCGGTCCACCACCTGGAACCGCATGCCGACCGCCATGCCGAGCGATGTGAGATAGCGCAGCTGCTCCGGGTCCTTGTCTTCGACCGTGCGGAACTCGCTCCACGCGCCCACCGGCAAGTCCGAGAGCGGCGTCAGCGCGGGGCGCTCGATTTCGCCGCCGCGGGTGGGAATGGGCGCTCCGTGAGGGTCGTAGGCCGGATCACCCAGGACCAGGGCCATGCGCTCGATCAGCTCGTCGGACACGGCATGCTCCAACCGCTCGGCTTCGCCGTGCACCGAGTCCCAGTCGTATCCCAGCCGGCTGGTGAGGTAGCACTCCAGGATCCGGTGCCGGCGCATGACCCGGAGCGCCACCCGGCGTCCCGCATCCGTGAGGCGCACCCCCTTGTAGGGGACATGTTCCAGCAGGCCGGCTTCGGCGAGCCGGCGCAACATCCCGCTGACCGATGGCGGGGCCACCCCAAGGACCTCGGCGATGGCGGTGGTCTGGATGGGCCGATCGGACCAGCGTGCAAGTTCTTGAATGGCTTTGAGATAGTCCTCGGTTGACCGGGACAGCTCGGCGTCGGATTGGGGGAACTGCATATGGAGTATCGCCTCAAAAAAATATTAGCCTCGACTAAATATTAGGCGAAGCTGCGCCCTTCGCAAGGGTTTGCGACAGAATCACTCAGATATGAAATGACTCAGATATGAAGTGACAGGAAGGGAGTGATGATCCGCTCGGTCATGCCCCAGATGAAATGCGGGCCGATCCGGTAGCCGAAGACCTCGAGCGGAAGGCCCCTGATTTGCACGGTCTCGTCGGTGCGGTGACCGCGGAGCGCCTCGAAGGGTACCCAGAGATGGAGGGCAACCTCGCTCGAGAGCCGGAACGGCGGCGCGGCCGGGATGGAAAAGACGAACGGCCGCACCACCAGCGGCGGCAGGTGGGGGGACACGGGACGCAGGTCGTCCAACTCGCCCACGAGGTCCGCGGACGACAACCGCAGCCCGGTTTCCTCCTCGGTTTCCCGCACCGCGGTGGCGAGCAGATCGGGATCCCTGTCGTCGTGACGGCCGCCGGGCAGCGCAATCTGGCCGGACCAGGGGTCCCGCGGGTGCTCGGCCCGCTTGATGAACAGGATGGCGGGCCGTCCGTCCGCGAGCGGGGCGAGTACGAGTGCCACGGCGGCGGCCTTGAGCGGGGGCTCGATGCGCGCACGTTCGATCGGGCGCGCGGCAAGCACGGCGCGAAGGGCGGAGGGGTCGAGCCAGTGCGTCACGACGATCGGGGCTTGCAGTGAGGATTATTTTCCGGTGAGTGGTGTACTGATGGAGTGTGATGTGCGGCTCTCAACCGAGCGAACGCTCAACCAGGGAGGTGCGTATCCGGAGCTTTGGTGTCGGACTTCTGGCCCTGGCCGCCGTGGCGGCCGCGAGCCTCCTGCTGCGCCGTCGCCGACCGGCCTTCGCGGCGGCGGGAGGTCGTTCTCGATCACCTGATGTTCGAGAATTGTACGTAGCCGGCCTGTGAGCCGGCACGGGCGACTCGGCAAGAGTCGCCCGTTTCGTTTACGGGGCGGGGCGACGCATTGCGTCGCCCCGCCCGCCGTCCCTAGAACAGCGTCCTCAGGAACCACCCCACCGTCGCGTCCATGGCCTGGTCCAGTTCCGCCGTCGTGCCCGCCCACGGGTGGCGCGCGCCGAATGTGTGGCCGCCGTGGCGCACCACCAGCAGCTCGGCTCGCTCGCCGCTCGCCCGGTGCAGCAGCTGCGCCTCGCGGATCGAGACCGTCTCGTCCACCTCGCCGTGGACGATGAGCCAGGGGGCGCTCACCCGCCCCGCCGCGGCCGCGATGTCGAGCCGTCCCTCCCGGTCGGCATCCAGCTCATCGAGCACGTCCGGGTACACCGGCAGCACCTCGCCGGTGCGCGCGTTGGTCACGTCGAGCATCCCGGCGGCGCGCCAGCGGCGGATCGTCTCCGGGCCCCAGCGCAGCGCCTGCCCGATCGCCGACCATGTCACGAGCGAGCGGATGTCCGGGTGGCCGGCGGCGGCCAGCACGCCCACCCCGCCTCCTCGACTGTGACCGAACAACCCCACCCGCGAGGGCGGTGGCAGCTTCTCGATCAGCCGGCCGGACTGGAGCGCCGCGAGCACCGCTTCCAAATCCCGCAGGTCGCCACCGAACGTGGCCCGCGCGAACCGGTCCGGCTCCGTGAACCGGTCGCCCTCGGGCCCCACCCCGCTCCCCGAGAAGTTGAACGACACCGCGGTGACGCCTCCGCGGGCCAGCCGCTCGGCGAGATGAGGGAAGAAGCCCCAGTCCTTGAAGCCCTTGAAGCCGTGCGCGATCACGACGGCGGGCCGATCCGCTCCCGCCGCGGTGGTGCGCACGTCACCCCGCAGCGGACCGCCGTCGGCACCGGTGAGCGTGAACGTCGTCAGATGTGGCGTCGCCATGGGCTTCTTTGACCTCGCGCCTCTCGGCCGTCTAGATTGGGTCGTCCACTCCTACCTGCCACCGAGGAGCGAACCGCCCTCGTGATTCGTCCATCACAACCCACGCTCATCGCGGTCAGCCGTGCGCTCGCGGCGGAACGTGACGCTCTTGTGCACCAGTGGACCACGTGGATCCTGGCACGCTGGGGCGCCACCCCCACCATCCGGCCGGAAACCCTGGAACGCCAGCTCCGGCTGCTCGTGGACCTGCTGATCGAGATCGCGGGGCCGATGCGCCGCGCGGCGCTCGAGTTGTGGCTGGTGGCCACGGAAGGGTACGGCCGCACCGCCGCCGAACGGGGCCTCGCCGCCGGTGAGGTGGTCGAGGAGCTCCAGCATCTGCGGGAGCTGCTGATCCGCCACCTGTCGGAGCTGATCGCGGCGCTCCCCGCGCGGGCGTCCTTCGCCGCGGCCCTTCGCCTCAACCGCATCCTCGATTCGGGCATCACGCACGCCGTCGTGGGCTACACGGACGCGCTCGTCGAGACGCTCTTTGCCCAGCGGGGCGTTCCCGTGGGCGACAGCGGGCCGGTGGAGGACGGAATCATCCAGCGCCTGGCGCACGTCGAAGCGGAACTGGTGCAGCTGCGGCAGAAGGCCGGCTGATCGTCCTTCGGTCAGCCGCCGCTGACCTCCTCACCGCCATCCACGTTGATCACGTTGCCGGTGATCCAGTCCGTCCCGGGAACGCTCAGCGCCACCACCGCCCGTCCGATGTCCCCGGGCGTGGTGAGCCGTCCGTGCGGGTTGCGCCGCGCGCCTTCCTCGAACAGGCGCTCGCTCCCCGGGATCTTCCGGGCGGCCGGCGTGTCGGTCACCCCGCCCCGCAGGGCGTTGGCGGTGATGCCGCGCGACGCGAGCTCGTTCGCCAGCTGCCGGATGTGCGACTCCAGCGCGCACTTCGCGGCGGACACCGCGCCGTACGACGGGATCACGCGCGTCGAGCCCGATGACGTCATGGCGTAGATGCGTCCGCCCTGCCCCATCAGGCCGCGGCCCACGATGTCCTGCGCCCAGTACACCAGCGAGTGCGCCATGACGTCCAGCGTCATCTCGATGTTCGCCTTCGTGAGGGCGTCGTCCGCGATGTAGGGCTTGAGCGTGCCGAAGGCGAGCGAGTGCATCAGCACCGCCACGGTGCCACCGTTGGCCGCGAGCTCCGCCGCGAGGGCGTCCACGACTTCCCGGCGCTTGCCTTCGTCGGCCGCGTTCATGTTGAAGAACAGGTGCCGGCGGCCGTGCCCCTCGATTGCCTGCGTGATCTCCTGCACGTGCTCGAGCCCGGCCTTGCGGTCGAGGTGCACGCCCGCTATGTCGTACCCGGCGGCGGCGAGCGCGCGGACACAGGCCTCGCCGAATCCGCTCGACGCGCCGAGAATCAGCGCCCACCGCGGCGTCATGGTCTGGGCGTGCGCCACCCGTAACCTCCCATGTGGAAGCGCAGAAGCTAGCGGATGACCAAGAACGTCGCCATTCTGCTCGGGCTGACCGCCGGGCTCGCGCTGGGCCTCGGCGCGGCCCTGACGGAGTCCGCCGGCCTCCGGGCCGTGGCGATGGGGGTGGCACCGCTCGGCACGGCGTTCGTCAAGCTGATCCGCCTGGTCGTGATTCCGCTCGTGGGCACGACGCTGTTCAGCGCGGTGGCCACCATCGGTGATCTGCGCCGGCTCGGGCGGCTGGGCGGGCACGCCCTGGGGTTCCTGTGGGGCACGACGCTCCTGGCCATCCTCACGGGAATGCTGGTGACCGCCGCCGCGCTGCCGCTCGCGGGGAACATCGTGATCGCGCCCGCCGACACGGCGGTGGCGCCGGTGTCGCCGCCGGGGTTTGCCGACTTCCTGCTGGGCCTGATCCCCGACAACCCGATCCGCGCCGCCGCCGACGGCGCGCTGCTGCCGCTCATCGTCTTCACCATCCTGTTCGCCTCCGCCACGGCGACGCTCCCCACCCCGCAGCGCACCCGGCTCGTCGAGCTGGCCGACGCCGTGAGCGCCGCGCTGATCCGGCTCGTGCACTGGGTGCTGTGGACCGCCCCCGTCGGCGTGTTCGCGCTGGCGGCGCCCGTGGCGGCGGAAGCCGGCCTCGACGTGCTCCGCAGCCTGGGCGTGTTCGTGCTCGCCGTGATCGTGGGCCTGCTGCTGTTCTCGGCACTGGTGTACATGCCGCTCGTGCGGTTCGTCGGGCGGATGGGGGGTCGCGAGTTCCTCGGCGCGGCCGTCGGGCCGGGCGTCATCGCGTTCACCACCACCAGCTCGGTCGCCACCCTGCCGGCAATGTTCGACGCCACGGACCGCCTGCGCCTGCCGCGCGCGCTGGCGAGCTTCATCCTCCCCATCGGCGCGAGCGTGAACCGGTCGGGCAGCGCCCTGTACCAGGGCGCCGCCGTCGTCTTTCTCGGCCACCTCTACGGCGCCGCCCTCTCGCCGGGCGATCTCGTCGCCGCGTGGCTCGCCACCTTCCTCGTCTCCCTCACCATCGCCCCGGTGCCAAGCGCCAGCGTCGTGACGCTCCCGCCGGCGCTCGCCGCGGTGGGCGTCCCGCTGGACGGCATCGGCCTGCTCCTGGGCATCGACCGGATCCCGGACATGTTCCGCACCGTGGTGAACGTGACCGGCGACGTGGCCGCCGTGGCCGTGGTGCGCCGCACGGCCGGAGAGTCCGCGGCACCCGCCGCGGACGGGTGAGCGGATGATCATCCGGCTGGTCACCGCCAACATCTGGGACCTGCCGGTGGCGTTGCCCGTCCTGCGGCCGCGCACCCGCCTGCGCCGGCTGTTCGCGGCCCTGCCCCGGCTCGACGCCGACATCGTGATCCTCCAGGAGGCGTTCCGCCCGAAAATCCGCCGCCGCATTCTGCGGCTGCTGCCCGACCTGCACGCGGACGCCCGCGCGGACAGCCGGCGCTGGGCGGGGCCGCTGCTCATGGACGACGCCGGCGGCCTCCTCACGCTGTCCCGCTGGCCCATCCGGTCCACCCGCTACCAGCCGGCGCGCCGCGTCCTGGGCGGCAAGCCGGACGAGCGCATCGGCCGCAAGGGCTGCCTCTGGACCACCATCGCCACGCCCGCGGGCGACCTGCTCGTGGGCAACGTCCATCTCTATGCCGGGGACGCGCGCCGCGACGCGCACACCCGCGCCATCCAGGCGCGCCACCTGGTGGCGCGCGGGTCTTCCAGACCAGACGTGCCCACCCTGCTCGGGGGTGACTTCAACTGGGACCTCGAGTTCGAGCGCAGCGAGCGCGGGCACACGGGCATTGCCGAGATGCTGCGCGCCGGCTTCCGGGAAGTGGCCGATAACCGCGGCGACGGCATCGCGACCATGGACCCCCAGGGCAACGCGTTCGCCCGTTACGTGCACTGGCGCCGGCCGGTGCGCCGGCTGAGCTACGCGTACTACCGCGGGCCCGGCCTCGACCGCGGTCCTGAGCCCGCTGCGCTCTGCCTGCACGAACAGCCGGTATCCGACCACTACGGACTCCGCGTGACGCTCCGGTTCGAGCCTTGAGCCGTGGGATACCGCCTGCTCGCCGACCTGGTGGTCGGCATCCACTTCCTCTTCATCGTGTTCGTCGTGGCCGGCGGGTTCCTCGCGTGGCGCTGGCGCCGCGCGGCCTGGATCCACCTGCCGGTGGCGGTGTGGGGAGCGCTGATCGAGTTCGCGGGCTGGATCTGTCCCCTGACACCGCTCGAGAACGACCTGCGCCGCGCGGCCGGCGAGGCCGGATTCGCCGGCGGCTTCATCGAGCACTACCTGATCCCGATCGTCTATCCCGGAAACCTGACCCGCGGCATCCAGATCGCTCTGGGCATTGCGGTGGTGGTGATCAACGTGATTGCGTACGGTGGGCTGGTGTGGAGGAGGGGTGATAAAGCCGTATAGCGTGTTGCGTATGGCGTGTAGCGTCACTCCCGGAGCCTGACGCTGCGCGCTATACGCTATACGCTGCACGTTCTAACTTGCATGATGCCTGACCACGCCCTCCCGTCGCTCATCCCCCGCGACGTCCTGTTCGGCAACCCCGAGCGGGCCAGCGCACAGCTGTCGCCGGACGGGACGCGCCTCACGTACCTGGCGCCGCTGGACGGTGTCCTCAACGTGTGGCTCGCCGACGCGACCGGGGCCGGCGCGCGGCCGGTCACCCGCGACATCGAGCGCGGCGTGCGGCTCTACACATGGGCGCATGACAACCGCCACATCCTCTATCTCCAGGACGTGGGCGGCGACGAGGACTGGCGGTTGCACAAGGTAGATCCCGAGTCGGGCGACGATGAGGATCTCACGCCGTACCCCCACGTGCAGGTCCAGCTCGTGGCCCACGACCGGCACCACCCGCACGAGCTGCTCGTCGCGATGAACCGGGAGGACCAGCGGCTCCACGACGTCTATCACCTCGATCTTCGCACCCGCGCACTGACGCTGGTCGCCAGGAACCACGGGGACGTGTCGAGCTGGGTCGCTGACCGCGACCTCGTTGTCCGCGGGGCGGCGGCCATGACGCCCGACGGAGGCGGGGTGCTCCGCATTCGGGACACCCCGGATGCCCCGTGGCGTGACCTGATCGCGTGGGACCCGGCGGATGCCCTGACCAGCGGCCCGGTGGGGTTCACGGGCGACGGCCGGGCGCTGCACCTGCTCGACTCCCGGAACGCGAACGCGACCCGCCTCCTGCGGCTCGACCTCGCCACGGGCGCCGAGACGGTGATCGCGGAGGACCCCCGGTACGATGTGGGCGGGGTCGTGGCCCATCCGGACACGCGGGAGATCCAGCTCGTCGCGTTCATCCGCGCGCGCCAGGAGTGGATCGTGCGGGACCCGTCGCTTGCCGCGGACGTAGAAGCGCTCCGGGCGCTCAATCCGGGCGACTTCGACATCGTGGACCGGACCCATGCTGACGACCGCTGGGTCGTCACGTTCACGCAGGACGCGGGGGGCGTGTCGTACTGGGTGTACGACCGTGGCCGTCGGGAGGGCACCTACCTCTTCCACACGCGGCCCGACCTCGCCCGCTACACGCTGGCCGAGATGCGCCCCATCGCGCTCACCGCCCGCGACGGCCTGCGGCTGGAGGGCTATCTCACGCTGCCGCCCCTGCCGCTCCTGCCGCCGGCGCCGCGCGCGGCGCCGCTGCCGCTCGTCCTGGACGTTCACGGCGGCCCCTGGCACCGCGACGTGTGGGGGTATGACCCCGAGGCGCAGTGGTTCGCCAACCGCGGCTACGCCTGTCTCCAGATCAACTTCCGCGGCTCAACCGGCTACGGGAAGGACTTCATCAACGCGGCGAACCGCGAATGGGGCGGCCGGATGCACGACGATCTGGTGGACGCCGTGCGCTGGGCCGTGCAGCAGGGGTACGCCGATCCGGCGCGCATCGCGATCTACGGCGGTTCGTATGGCGGCTACGCGGCGCTCGCGGGCGCCACGTTCACGCCCGATCTGTTCCGCTGCGCCGTGGACATCGTGGGGCCCAGCAACCTCATCACGTTCATCGAGACGATCCCACCGTACTGGTCCACGTTCCTGGCCATGCTGAAGGAACGGGTGGGTGATCCCGAGACCGAGCCGGACTTCCTGCGGTCGCGCTCGCCGCTCACGCACGTGGACCGCATCCGGATCCCCCTGCTGATCGCGCAGGGCGCCAACGACCCCCGCGTGAAGCAGGCCGAGTCGGAGCAGATCGTGGCGGCGCTCGCGGCGAAGGGCATTCCGCACGAGTACATGCTGTTCCCCGACGAGGGGCATGGGTTTGCCAAGCCGGAAAACCGGCTCAAGTTCTACGCGGCGGCCGAGCGGTTCCTGGCCGAGCATCTCGGCGGCCGGTACGAGCCGGCGCCTCACACCTGAGGGAGGCGAACGATGGGAGCATCCGGCGGAGCGGCGGGCGCCGCCATTGCGATGGCGAACGCGGTCAAGGCGATGGGCGGAATCGTGCAGCTCGAGCCGGAGGACTTCCAGCGGCTCGTCATGCGGCTCGAGGAGCCGCTGGTGGTGACCGCCGAGCGGTCGCTGTTCGGCACCCGGTACCAGTATGTCACCGGGCATCGGGGTCTCGTGTTCTATGCGAAGAGCCGGGAACCCCTGCGGCTGGGGGGCAGGGCGGAGATCATCCGGGCGAAACGGATCTCGATGCCGAGCCTGTGAGCGGGGCGCAGGTCGATGAACGGCGCTGCCAACTCTAGCGCGATCCGCCAACCGCGCGCTCGTACACGAGGCGCGACAGGTCCGCGATGAGGGCGGACGAGCTGTCCTGAGAGTCGAGCCCGCGCACCATCACCGCCAGCGCGTAGCGGGTCCCGTTGGCGGCGGTCACGATGCCGAAGTCATGGTCAATGCGCGTGATCTCGCCCGTCTTGTGGGCCACGGTCGCGTCCGAGGGCACTCCCGCCGGGATTCCGTCATTGAACCGCTGGCGCGCCATGACCGCTTCCATCTCGCGGCACGCCGGGGGGCTCGCGGCCCGGTCCTGGGCGATGGCGGCGGCAATGCGCGCGAGGTCGCGCGCGGTGGTCGTGTTGCTCATGCCCGCCTCGTAGGCCTTGTCGTCCTCGACGCCGCGCAGCACCTCGATCGAGTCGGTACCCAGCTCGCGCATCGTGGCCGTCACCCGCCCTGCTCCCACCCGCTCCATCAGGATGTTCGTGGCGAGGTTGCTCGACACCGTGATCATCAGCTCCACCAGCTCGCGCACGGTCGCCCGACCGCCAACCCTGCCGTACAGCGTGGTGTCACTGTCGTCGTCCGGGGTCACGCTGAACGGCGATCCGTCCACGAGGGACGGGAACGTGTTGACCACGGGGATGCTGTCGTCGAGGCCGAACATGCCCGCCTCGGCGTCGCGGAACACCTGGATCATCACGGGCACCTTCATGGTGCTCGCGGCGTGCATCCGGACGTCGGCATCGTGCGCGAGCGTATCCGGGCGCGAGAGGTTGATGTAGAACAGGCCCACCTGGGCACCGCTTGCGGCAATGCGCTGGTGGATCAGGGCGGGCGCGTCGGGCTCGGAGGGCTGGCAGGCGGCCACGGTCGTGAGGGCTAGGGCGGCGAGAGCTGCGCGTGCGTGCATGGGCCACAATATATCTTCCGTCCGTTCTGCATTCTGCATTCTGCCCTCATCTCTGCCCCTCTGCCCCTCTTCTCTGCATCCATGTCCCGCTCGGTCCGCATCCACTACCATCGCCCCGATCGCGGCACGACCGTGTTCGAGGAGCACCTCGTCCTCGATACGCCGGACGTGAAAGTCACCCTGCTCGAGACGTACGACGGGCGGGACGCGCGCGCCGGCGACCGGTTGATCCTCGCGGCCGGAGCCCCGGTGGTCTGGTTCGTGTTCCCGCGTCTCTGCCGCGACGTCGGACGGTTCCATCTGGCCGACGACTCCTTCACGGGCTGGTACACCAACCTCCGCGCCCCCATGCGCATCGAGGGCGACGACTGGTACTGCACCGATCTCTTCCTCGACCACTGGCTGCCCGCCGACGGCGGTCCCGGAGCGTGGCTGGATGAGGAGGAACTGGAGGCGGCCACGCGCGCGGGGCTCGTGGAGCCCGCGTACCTGTCGGTCATCGCCGCGGAGCGGGCCACCGTGTCGCGGGATCTCACGGCCGGCACCTGGCCGCCGAGCCTGGCACATGAGATCGACCTCCGCGAAGCCCGGAGGCGCCTCGGGCGCTAGATCGCTCCGGTCGGCAACAATGCGGTGACGAGCCTGGCGGCGGCCGGTGCAATCGTGGGCGTCCATGCTCACGGCCCTGCTCGCCCGCTGTCGCGGCACCGACGAACTGCGCCTCCTGTTCGGGCACCTCGGCTACCACCCGGACGAGGGCGATGCTGACGACCCGTGGGTGCCCATCGCCCGCTGGCGCACCTTCCGGGTCATCGGGGCGGTCGTCACCGACCCGAGGGACGCCGCGCGCACCATGGCGCGCCGGCTCGCCGCCACGGCGCAGCCCGGCCTGGTGGCCGCGCTCGGGGCGGGCGCGCTTGCGGTGGCCGTGCCCCGGCTCGGCGTGGGCCGCAGCAGCCCGGTCCTGGCCATTCCGCTCGATCGCCCGGAGCCGCTGCACCTCCAACTCCTTGCCGAGCTCACGCCCCGGCCGGGGGCCACCGCGCTCGAGCACGGTCTCCGCATGGGGGAGGTGCTCTCGACCGAGGAAGTCGGCTCGCGCTTCTTCGTGGCCTTCCGGCGCCTGGTCGAGCGGGCCGGCGCGGAGGTCGCATCGCGGGACGCCGCCGACCGCCGCTTGCTGGCCCTCCTCCCGCTCACCCGCGTGCTGTTCCTGTACTTCGTCCAGGCCAAGGGCTGGCTCGATGGCCGGCCGGATTTTCTGAGGACGCAGCTCGACGACACGCTCGCGCAGCGGCGCCACTTCCACCGCGCGGTGCTCCACCCGCTCTTCTTCGGCACGCTGAACCGCCCCACCGCGGCGCGCTCGCACCGGGACCGGTTCGGCCGGATCCCGTATCTCAACGGCGGCCTATTCGAGCCGCACCCCCTCGAACGCGCGGCGGGCCCGGTCGTTCTCCCGAACGCGTTCTGGCGGGAGGCGTTCGACGACGTGTTTGAGCGCTTCCGGTTCTGCCTGCGGGAGGGCGACGAGGTCGGCGCGATCGCGCCGGACATGCTGGGACGGGTGTTCGAGGGCGTCATGGATGCGGCAGAGCGCCGCGCCTCGGGCACGTTCTACACGCCGGCCACCCTGGTGCGCGACGTCGTGATCGCCACGCTGGCCACCGCGCTCGCGGACCCTCGGCTGCCGCTCGAAGCGACGGCTGAAATCCTGCGTGGCGGGCCATGTCCCCCGGCCAGTCGCGCCCGCCTGCGCGATCGCTTGCGTGTGATCCGCGTGCTCGACCCCGCGGTGGGGTCGGGCGCGTTCCTCCTTGGCGCGCTCGAGGCGCTCACGACGGCCTGGTCCGCTACGGGTGACGACCAGGACGTTTCGCCCGGCCGCCTGCGGCGGCGGCTGCTCGACGGTCACCTGTTCGGCGTGGACGTCAACCCCATCGCGGTCCGCCTGGCGGAGCTGCGCCTCTGGCTCGCCATCGTGGCGGACGATCCCGAGCACGACATCTCGCGGGTCAGGCCCTTGCCCAATCTCAACGGCGTCGTGCGTCAGGGTGACACACTGCTGGATCCGATCGCCGCCGTCCACGCGCTGGGGCTCACGCACATGCCGCCCTCCGAGGCGGCGGCGGTGGCATCCGCGCGCCACGCGGTGTTCTCCGCGCGGGGCCCCGGCCGGGCACAGGCCCTGGCGGCCCTGCGGCAGGCCGAGCTGTACGCAACCCGCGCCATGATCGCGGCGGCCGTTGCACAGGGCGGCCGCGCCCTGCGGGAGCTGCAGGCGGTGGCCCGCTCGCCCGACCTGTTCGGACGGCGCGCGGGCCTCTCGCGCGAGCAGCGGCTGCAGTGCGACCTGCTGCGGGCCCGCCTCCGCGACCTGCGCGTCGCCGACCGCGCCGCGGCCGGCGGCTCCGTGCCCTTCTTTGCGTTCGAGGTCCACCATCCCGACGCCATGGCGGCAGGCGGCTTCACGGTCGTCGTCGGGAATCCGCCGTGGGTTCGCGCCGAGCGCCTGCCGCGGGCCATGCGCTCTGCGCTGGCGCTCCGGTTCCGCTGGTGGCGGGGCACCGGGGGCCGGGGCTTCGGGCACCAGCCGGATCTGGCCGTGGCCTTCCTGGAACGTGCGCTCGAGCTGGCGGCGCCGGGCGGCGCGGTCGGGCTGCTCCTTCCCGGCAAGCTCGCGTCCGCCGCGTATGCCGAAACCGCCCGCCGGAGCCTGGTGCGGGACACGACGCTCACCTACGTCCACCGCGTGCCCGATCGTGAGGCGGCGGGATTCGGCGCCGTCGTCTATCCGCTGGCCTTCGTCGCCCGGAAGTCGCAGGCCCACGAGGGTCATCGCGTCTCGCTCACACTGGCCGCGGGGCCCACCGTGGCGCAGCGCGCGCTCCACGCCTCCGGCCCGTGGGTGCTGCTCGGCGACGCCGAGCGCGCCGCCCTGGACGCGCTGAAGAACTCCGGACCGTCGCTCCACGCCGTGGCGCCGCCCATGCTGGGCGTGAAGACCGGGGCCGATGACGTGCTGGTCGGCACGATCCTCGAGCGCGGGGCCGTGCGCTGGACGCTCCGGTTCGGGACCGAAAACGTGGAACTCGAGCGGGGGGTGCTCCGCCCGGTGCTGCGCGGACGCGATCTCGCGCCCTGGCGCGCGAGCCCTGCGTGCGCGGTCATCTGGCCGTACGGTCGCGCGGGTGCGCTCCGCGGTGAGCTGCCGCCCGCGGCCGCACGCTGGATCGCCGCGCATCGCGCCCACCTCGCGCGCCGCGCCGACTACCGGACCGGGCCGGTCTGGGCGCTGTTCCGGGTGCGCGCGGGGCTCGCGCCGCATCGCGTGGTCTGGGCCGACGTCGCGCGCACCGCCACCGCGGCCGTCCTCGCGTACGCGGCACCGGACGCGGTGCCCATCAATACCTGCTACGTGAGCGCGGCGCCGGACGACGAGAGCGCGCTCGCGATTGCCGCGACCATCAACAGCGCCTGGGTGCGCGTGCTCGTCCACGCGGTGGCCGACGAAGCCCGCGGCGGCTATCGCCGCTTCAATGCGCGCGCCGTGGGGCGCGTGCCGGTCCCCGTCGCCGGCGCGGCGCGCCGGCACCTCGTGGCCCTCTCCCGCTCCGCACACACGACCCATGACATCGACTCCCGCGAAATCGATGAGGCGGTCGCGGATGCCCTCCGGCTTTCCCGGGAGGTCCGCGCCACGCTCCGCACCCTGGCCGACGATCGGCGCTGAAGCCCTGCACGTGGTGCGGGAGCCCGCGGCGTGGCGGGCGGACCCGGGCCCGGTGCTCGATCCCGCCCGGGTCGCCGCCGCCATTCGGGGCGCCATGCGGGGGCCCGCCGATGACGCGTGGGAGCCGCCGGGCTGGCTGCTGGAGCACCAGCCTGATGCCGCGCGCCGGATCGCGGGCGCGCTGACCGTGTTCGGCGGGGCGCTGCTGACCGACGCGGTGGGACTCGGCAAGACCTACGTGGCCCTCGCGGTCGCCACGCGCTATCGGCGCGTCACCCTGGTGGTGCCCGCCACGCTCCGCGGCCAGTGGCGGGACGCCGCGGGGCAATCGGGGCTCCGCCCCGGGCTGGTCTCCCACGAGGCGCTGAGCCGCGGAGCCCGGCTACCGCCATCCGATCTCGTCGTGGTGGACGAAGCGCACCGCTTCCGCAACCCGGCCACGTGCCGCTACGACGGTCTGGCGCGCGGCGTCCGCGGCGCACACGTCCTGATGGTTACCGCGACGCCGGTCGTGAACGGCATGCGCGATCTCACGGAGCTGCTCCGGCTTTTCCTCCCGGACGGCGCGCTCGCGGGCCTGGGCGTGCCGTCGCTCGCGGCGGCGACCTCGCAGCCCCCGGCCGCGCTCATGCATGCCGTTCTCCCGCTCGTCGTCGCGCGGACGCCATCCGTCGTGCGGCTGCGCGACCGCTTCCCGGTCGCGCGCGACGGCGAGATCCGTGAGCTTCCGACGCTCGAGCCGCCGCTGTTCCACGCCGTGCTCCGCGCACTCGGCGGCCTGCGGTTTCCGCCACTCGGCCCCGAGGGCGGCGCGCTGCTGCACCACCATCTGCTGCTCCGTCTCGCGTCGTCCGCGGAGGCGCTGGGATCGTCGCTCCGCCGGCATCGCCGTTACGCGGAGCGCGCCATGGACGCCGCCGCGCGTGGCGAGCACCTCGGCCGAGGGGCGGCCCTCACCCTGCTGCGCGAGGCCGACGCGGAGCAGCTCGAGCTGCTCCTGGCGGTGGAGGGCACGACGCCCGTGAGCGCCCGGGCGCTGCGCGCCGAGCATCGGAGACTCGGCGGCCTGCTCGCCACGCTGGGTGGCGCAACGCGCGATCCCAAGCGCGAGGCGTTCGTCGCCGCCCTGGCGGCCAACGGCCCGCGGCGCGTGCTCGTGTTCACGGTTGCGCGAGCCACGGCGCTCGCCCTCGCCGCGGCGCTTGGCTGGCGCCGCGTCGCCGTCGTAACCGGCGCGGGGGCGCGCATCGCGTCCGGTCCCGTGTTGCTTGAGGAGGCGCTCCAGCGGTTCGCGCCGCGCGCCCGGGGCGGAGGAACCGTGCCCCCGGCGCTCGCGGTGGACGTCCTCGTTGCCACCGACCTCGCGTCGGAGGGGCTCAACCTCCAGGACGCCGACGTGGTCGCGCACTACGACCTGCCGTGGAACCCGCTCCGGCTCGCCCAGCGCGTGGGACGCACCGTGCGGCTGGGTGGCATGCACGATCGGGTGGACGTGTGGTGGTTCGCCCCGCCGGAGTCCATCGAGCGGACACTCGGCAGCCTCGAGCGGATCGCGCGGAAGGCCGCGGTCCAGCTGACCCTGCCGGTTCCGGCCACGAGCCTCGTGGGGCGGGCACGCGTCGTGAGCGACGTGCTGGAGCGGCGCGAGAACGCGATCCGCGACATCGCCGGTCCCGTCCACGGTCACGCGGTGGTGCGCGGGCCTGTCGGCGCAAGGGTCGTGATCCGCTGGGACGCGAGCCGGGGACCGGTGTGGGAGAGCGTGGACCTGGCCCGGGGAGACATCCTCGACGTGTCGAACTCCGCGGACGCGTGGGAGCCTTCCGACGGGCCGATTCCGCCCGAGACGCTCGCGGAGCTGCGCCACGCGGTGCTGGTTCGGGCGCGGTCGTCCTCGCGCGTCACCCTGTCTCCCGCGAGCCGCGTGCTCGCCAGGCGCGTGCTCGCGACCGCGCGGGTTGCGGGTGCGCGGCGCGACCGGCGGCTCCTGTCGTGTCTCGACGGTGTGCTGGCACGGCTCCGCGACGGCGTTGCCGTCGGCGCGGAGCGCGAGTTGACGGACCTGCTCGGCGACCCGGCGGCCGAAGCACTGGAGGTATGGCTCGGCCGGCATCCGGCCAGGGATCCCGGTCTCCGCGCGCCGACGCTGGAAACGGCGCTCGTGGGGGCAGATCCAGATCGATGACGTCCAAGGGCGTGCGGGGAGGGCGGGCAGGGCGGGCCGTCATTACGGTGCAGAGGGCTAGGGGGCAGAGTGCAGGGGCAACCGCTCAACCGCCCAGCCGCTTGCCTCCAAGAATCTTCGGGATATATTCGGGTCCATGCCACCTGATCTCGTGCCCGACGAGCAGTCGGCTTCGCGCCGCCACCCCGAGCTGGCTCGCGGTAACACCATTTCCAACAATGACTTATATCGGTCTGGTATCAGGCGGCACTGCCCGGAGTGCGGCGCCAGGGTCGTTCCTGCCTCGGGGTGCTTCCATTGCCCGCGCTGCGGGTGGGGGGCCTGCGGTTGACGCTGCCAATCGTCGGGGTCCGGAGGGCCGGCGTCGAATACCTGGAGCGGCCCGTGACCAGCATGCTCAACCCACCGGAAGCCACCGGGATGGGGTTCTGGTCGCTCAACCCCTATGTGGGCTGCGAGTTCGGGTGCGCGTACTGTTACGCGCGGTTCGCGCACCGCTACGGCGTGGAGCGGGCCGAGGCGGCGGGCCGCCTCCCCGCGGAAACGCGCAGCCGCATGCAGGAGCTGCCGCACCCGTGGGAGGCCTTCGAGCGGGCCATCTTCGTCAAGCGCCAGGAGGATTTCGAGTCGGCGCTCCTGCGCGACCTGCGTCGGGTGCTGCACCGCACGTCATCCGGCGCACAGCACATTGCCATCGGGACGGCCACCGATCCGTATCAGCCGGCAGAGCGGCGGTTCGGACTCACGCGCCGCGCCCTCGAGCTGCTGCTCACCGTGCGCGGTCTTCGCATCAGCATCGTCACCAAGAGTCCGCTCGTGACACGCGACGCAGACCTTTTGCGCGCGCTGCACGAGCGGAACGAGGTGGCGGTTCACCTGTCCATGATCACGCTCGACGCCGAAGTCATCCGGATGCTGGAGCCCCGTTCGCCGCTCCCGCATACGCGGCTGCGCGCGGTGCGCCGGCTGGCGGACGCGGGCGTTTCCGTGGGAATCTTCTGTGCCCCCATCCTGCCGGGACTGACCGACGGACTCTCCGATCTGCGCGCCCTGCTCCGCGCGGCGCGCGATGCGGGCGCCTCGTTCGCGCCGGGATGCGCGCTCAGGCTCTACGGCGAGGCCAAGGCGCCGCTCGCCGTGGCGCTCGAAAGGCGGCATCCTGCCGTCGCGGCCCTCTACCGCGAGCGGTATGCCCGCGCCCGTGAGGCACCGGCGCGCTACCGGGAGGCGCTCTCGCGACGGCTGCGGCGATTGCGTGACGAAGTCGGGCTTCGCGCCGCCGCCTTCAGCGACCTCGCGGAGATCGGCGACACGCAGCTGGCATTCTGGGGTGACCGCCACACGGCGGGCACGAGCGGCCGCCAACCACTGGCGGTCAACGGCCAACGGCTAACGGCTAACGGCCAACGGCTAACGGCTAACGGCC
>DAINBS010000005.1:0-25484 GCA_036732805.1 Gemmatimonadales bacterium
CCGTGATTGCGCTGATCATCTGGCCTCAGGTTAGCTGGGGTGCGGCGGGGATGTTGGGCGTCTTTGCTCTGGATGCGTTCTTCGTCATGCTGTTTGCCGGATCGGCGTTGTTGTTTCGCCGCGCTGCGAATGTGCGACCCGAACTGGGCGCGGTATAACAAGCCGTTGCAGCGGACGGCCGGCTCCGCCGGCTGCCGCTGCCCGGCAAGGCGTTAGGCGGACGCCCACCAGATGTACACATGACGGCCTCACGGCTTGGGAGTCTGTCTGGCGCTGCCGTCGTCGCGGTGGGCATCGCGTACGCGGTTGTGCTCGCCGTCGGCATCCTGCGACACGGATTCTCTGAGCCCATCGCCGATCCCGTGCTTGCGGTCATGGAGCTTCTCACGATTGCGGCGGTGTTGCCCCTGGTGCTGCTAGTCGCGGCGATTCTCTTGGTGGCGACGTCAGAGCGGCGGATCTGGGGAATCGTCTCGCTCTCCTTCGCCGTCATGTTCACAGCGGCAACCTGCGGCGTGCACTTCGTCGAGCTCACGGCCGGTCGGCAGCTCGGGTCCCGCGGGCTCGAGTGGCCCTCGATCATCTACGCCGTCGAGTTGGCGGCGTGGGACCTGTTTCTCGGCGTCTCACTCCTGTTCGCCGCCGCCGCGCTCGATCCCGCGCAGGCTCCCGCACCCGTGCGACGCCTCTTCCAAGTGACCGGCGCACTTTGTCTCCTCGGTCTGATCGGCCCGGCGGTGGGCAACATGCGCCTGCAGTTGATTGGCGTGTTCGGATACGCCGTGATGTTGCCCGTGGCGGCATTCGTTGCGGCAAGATGGTTCCAGGCGGAGGCGCGCGCCCGCGCCGCCTAACGACGGCTGGTGCCGCTGGCCGTGGCTTTGGTAGCGCCGGCGGGGCGAGCAGGTGGGCCTCGCCACGAACGGAGGGGCAACGGCCTGCGACTCCGCCGCTCGAACGGCCCCGGCAGCCGAGATCGTATCCCGTGCCGTGGACGTCGCTTGACCCGTGAAGCGGCGCGGCACCTTGTAATGCAGGGTACTCGGCATCACGCGCAGAAACTGAGGGCGAGAGGATGCGGCAGCTCATCAAGCGACGGCGGCTGGTGCTGCTGCTAGCAGCGATCACTCTTGTTGTGGTGCTCGGTACGCTCTGGCGCTCGGCGATCAAGAGAAATCGTTCGGTGCCGGATGAGCCGTTCCGCGTCGCTGGCAATCTCTACTACGTCGGGGCGGCCGGCGTTACCTCCTTCCTGCTCACCGGGCCCGAGGGCCACGTATTGATCGATGGCGGCTTTCCCGAAACCGCTCCAGCGATCATGGCGAGCATCGCCACGCTCGGTTTCGACATCCACAACGTGAAAGTGTTGCTCAACACGCACGCGCACTCCGACCACGCGGGCGGACTTCGCGCCCTGCAGGAGGCGTCCGGTGCCGAACTGTGGGTCAGCGAAGGCGATGCCGATGTCATGGCCG
Source organism: Gemmatimonadales bacterium (assembly GCA_036732805.1). GTDB lineage: Bacteria > Gemmatimonadota > Gemmatimonadetes > Gemmatimonadales > GWC2-71-9 > JAOTWJ01. The sequence goes on from DAINBS010000005.1 coordinate 1,476, forward strand.
CCGGCCGAAACTCAGCCGACCGCGCCCTTGGGCCGCTCCGGTTTGTCGGCGCCGCTCTCGGGGAGGGCAGATTCCCCGCCCCGCGCATCGACCACCGGTTCAAGGACGGCGAGACGATCCGCCTCGGCCCGATCGAGCTCACCGCGCATGTCTCCGCCGGGCCACACGCGCGGCTGCACGTCATGGTCGTTCCCCGTCCGCGACGGCGACCGTGAGTTACTTGCCGTCGACATCGGCAGCCTCACGTTGTTCCCGTTCGTATCGCTGGTCGAACCGGAGGCGTATCCTGGAATACGGACCGACTTCGAGCGTAGCTTCCGCACGCGGCGGAGCCTGCCGGCCGACATCTTCTTGGCCTCACACGCGGACATGTTCGACATGAACCGTAAGCGACGTGAACGCGCCGACGCCGAAAACCCGGTGGACCCGTTCATCGATCGAGCCGGCTACCTCAGCTTCATCGACCGGGCCGAGGCGAGATTCCGCGAAGCACTCGCGAAGCAGCAGTGAGGCCCCTGGCACCGCACCAAAATGATGTGGCCGATCCGTCCCTCGTTTGACTGTGGCACGCTGGAACGTGATGAGTGCCGCCTACCCAGGTTCTCGAAACGGAGACCCCATGTCCTGGTCCTCTAACCGCATCCTGCTCGGCATCGTCCTCGCTCTCGTGACGTTTCTGGGTGTCGCGTTTCTGCTTGGGTGGCTCGGCGAATGGCTCGGCAATTCTCTATCCCCACTCGCGGGCTTCTTAGCGATCAATGGTGGTGTCCTTGTGCTTGCCCTAGGTGCGTTCTGGGCCTTGCGACGTTATCGTCGAACCCTAAAGGCGAAGGGTCGGGATGGTGAAGTCGGCGCCGCCTAGCCAGCGCCTGAAGCTGTCGGCGCACGTAGATCGCGGAATGGATCTTTCACCCGTGCGCCGCAGCTGAGGCGCGATCCGTCATACCGCTGGCCACGACCCCGTTTCCTCTGCTTGCTAGTGCTCTTCGATTCCCTTGCCCACCCGGAACACATGACCATCGGGATGACGGATGTGCATCTCGCGAACGCTCCACGGCATGTCGGTTGGCGGCCAGGTCACCTCGATGCCATTCACGAGGCACTCGGCATGGAAGGCATCCACGTCTTCGACCCACCAGCTCATCCAACAGCCCTTGTCCTGCGTCTCGTCCTCCCAAGTCGCGAACGTGCTCGTATTGGCGCCTTTGCCGCGGCCGCCTTGGCCGCCGCGACACAGGAAGATCTCAGTCTTGCCAGAGCGCACGGCCCCGAAACCGGTCGGCTCACCCCAACGCCACAGTTCCTTCCAGCCCAGCTTCGCGAACCAAACAAAGCTCGCCTCGATGTCGGAGACGTTCAGGATCGGCGTAAGGGCGTGGACGATCATCGGCAGCTCCTGGGCATGGAAGAGCGGTGCGATGCGAATCTACGGCGCTCCTCGGCTTTGGCCAGCGGTATAACTAGTGCCGTTCCAACTTGTTCCACCTACGGATTCGCCTGGGGCGATCCCTAGGCCAAACAAGTTGGATCGGCACCAGCGGTGCGCGCCGCCCACTTCCGGCGGGCGGGCGCCAGGCGCAACCGACCTCTAAACTAGCATCATCCACTCGCCGCTCAGTGACTCATTGCCGACGGCCCGTTCGCAGCTCAACCGCAATCCGTCATACCGCCTGCCACGTATGGAGCGGTGGGCTCGATCTTCCACACGGCCTCAATCGGCTGAGGCACATCTTTCATGCCTGCGAGATTGCGGCGTTCCGACGATGTCGCGTCGTCGAACTATCCGGTCTTCAAAGGCCCGGCGACCTTGTACGTACTGAGGATGATGCCGGTCGGCATTGCTTGCGTGCTGACGAGCTCGAATGACCGTGCCGGGGTTCCCTGCGCAAAGAAGCGCTTCCCCGTGCCCAACAGGACCGGAGAGACGATCAGCAGGACTTCATCCGCGAGCCCATGTTCGAGCAGCGTCGATGTCAGCGTGGAGCTGCCCGAGAGCACGAGGTTCGCGCCGTCCTGCGACTTGATGCGGCGAACATCCCCGACGATGTCCGGTCCAAGCGCCTCGAACGGGCCCCATTCGAGACTTTCCGGACGGTGGGTAGCGACGAACTTCGTTACCGCATTGAGGCGGTCCGCCATCGGACTGCTCGGCGCCTTTGGCCAGAAGCCCGACCAGATGTCGTAGGTGCGACGACCAAGCAGCAGGTCGAAGCGCTCGCCATACGCGGCGAGGACTGCATCCCGGCCTGCGGGGGTCCGATAGGGCGCGGTCCAGTCGGGGTAGGGGAAATCGCCGTCGTCGGCGGAGTGCTGGATCACGCCGTCCAGCGAGATGTGTTCCATGATCCTGAGCTTTCTCATTCGTCCCTGCCGGGTTCTGTCGGCGTCGGGAAGCGTTTCTGGAACCACGCCTGCCACCGCGGCGTCTCACGGGCGACCGTTGCGTCGGCCTGATCGCCGTAGAGATACAAGTTCATCGCCACCACGCTCTGGCCATCGGGATAGGTGACGGCGCCAAGGGCGGCGATGCCTGGCCCCGGCTGGTCGAGCCTCAGCAGGGCGTCGTACGGATCCTCGGTGAGATTCTCCACCACGCCGCCGAGCGGTGAGACACCCGCGGGCGTCGACCAGCGCTGCCCGACGCTCAGGCCTTTCACTCCCAACGCCGAGGTCAGCGCTTCCCAACGCTCCGCGTCCGTACCCGCGGCGGGAGCGGTGATCTGCATGATCGCGGAGCGTTGTCCGCGGAAGTGCTTGAGATAGATCCGCAGAATGGCCAGGAAACCCGACCATCCGGAGTTGGCGCCTTCCAGCTGGTTGTCCCACTCGTCCGTGCTGGCGAAAAGGCTGTGAACCATGCGGACAAGGCACACACCACCCGCGCGTGCTTCAATGATCCACTCGGTTGCGATGGGCGGCGAGCCACCCCAACCCTCATTCTGCCCGGCAAACCTCCGCGGCGGATCCCACGCTGTCACGGCGGCACTGGGCTCCATGCCCGAGCCGAAATTCAACTTCAGGGTCACGGGCTTCCCGTCGCGTTCCTCCAACTCGGCCGGCACGAACCAGGACGACATGCCCGGCCCGGTGGCGATGGCCTGCCAGACTTCCTCCGGCGTGCCGGGGACCTCGAATTCGACTTGGACGGAACGGCGTCCGGAGGCTTCTTTCTTCACGCTCATGATGGCTCCTCAGGCTGGGTCTTCTGCGGCAGGGGGTGCGCCACGACCACCAGGCGATGTGCGCGGCCGCCGGGGGCGGATGCATCGTGATACTTCGAAACGAGTGTCGCGATGGCTTCGGTGAGTTCCTTGCTGAAAGCCGCCCGGTCCGTCGCCGACCGGAAGCGAACCTCGGTATCCACCGCCAGGGTGGCCAGGCGTTTGCCCGCCTCGTTCGCACGACGAACGAGGTCGCCTACTTCGCGGACAACCCGTGCGCCCAGGGCGATGAGATAACTCGCGGAGAGCCGATCGACTTCGCGATCGGGATCGACGGCGACCGGGCCCAAGGCGCTCGGTGAAACGACGTAGGAAGCGGCCGTCGCGACGAGCAGCCGTTCCGTCAGCCCGCCCCACTTGCGTTCCTCGGCCAGCCGCACCAGCCCGTGCGCCTCCAGCGCGTGCAGGTGGTAGTTGACCTTCTGCCGAGCCAAGCCGATCCGCGTGGCCAACGTCGCCGCCGAGGCGGGCGCGGCCAGTTCGGAGAGGAGTCGGCTTCGCGTCGGCTCCAGGGCCACCGTCGCCGCCGCCGGATCATCGATGACTTGAATGTCGAGCATGAGGAGATGGTATCATTGACAAGTTTTGTTGTCAAGCATGATCCAGTGCTTTGGCCGGGTGACCAGTGCAATGATGGGCAGCGTGGCGGCCGGCGGACGGGAGCCAGCTCTGACCAGGGACGGAGACGTCGTGACCACAGATGGCCACCATAGACTCCAACGGGTGCGCGCGGTTCGGGCGAACCTACATGCGACCGGTCCGACACGCAGCCGGCCGTTTGCAGGCGATTTCGAGCGCGTGGCGCTTGCCGGCGTCGGACGGCGACGGTCTGCGTGACATGCTCGTTGCTCACCGTGCTCGCGTTGTCATCGAGATCGGGCTGGCCTATGGAAGCTCGGCTCTGGCGATCGGCGAGGCGCTCTGCTCGGCGGAGGAGACGGAAGTAGCACACATCGTCATCGACCCGTTTCAGGCCACGGCCTATGACAATGTGGGTTTGGACGCCCTCAATGAAGCGGGACTGGCAGCTCAGACCACTTTCCTTGGAGAGGCGTCCTCCATCGCGCTTGCCCGCCTCGCGGGTGCTGGATTCACGGCCGACGCGGCGTTCGTCGATGGCAGCCATCGCTTTCATGGAGTCTTTGTGGATCTGTACTTTCTGCGGAAACTCGTTCGCCCAGGCGGGCTGGTCATTCTGGACGACGCGCCGTGGCCATCTGTGGCGACGGCTCTGCGCTACTTCGATCTCAACCTCGGATGCCGACCTGTGACAATTGGGGGCCGACTGACCGCGCGGCGGGTTCCCGACGAGCCCGTGGAACCCGACTTCACCGACTTCACGCCGTTTTAGAAGTGTCGGTGGGGAAGCCACGTTGGCGGACGACCCGCCGCGCGCTGGCCAACCGCAGGCGACCACGTGCGCGCCAAGCCGCTGGCTGACAGAGGTTTGCGGTGCTCCCGCGGCGCCCGCCAGGGTGGCGCCCCAGGCGCTCGTCGTGAGCCGGACGGAGACCATTCCCGTAACGGCCGAAACCTCAGGTGCCGCAATGACGTATGCCATGGGACCGGAACCGCCATCGGAGGCCCGAGATGTTCAGTGCCATGTCGGCCGTTGTTGCCATCCTCGCCTCGAGTCCGCTTGCCGCACCGCACGCCGAGCAGGTGCCTGGTCCAGGCGCCCGGGACAGCGCGCTGATTGCGGGGTGGTACGAGCTCCCCTCCCAGCACAAGCTGCTGATCGTCTGGGGCCCTACGGGGGGATACCGGCTCCTCGATTTCGACGGCGCGCGCTTTCACCGGCTCGAGCAGACTGGTCCCGACGCGTACCGGATCGTCGGCCAGGGTGCGTGGGAGAACGGGGTCCTCGCTCTGGACCGTGATCGCACCGGTCGAGCGGTGGCAGTCACATTGACCCTCCCGGGCGCCCCGCCGACACGCATGCCGAGGGCGGAGACATACCCCTTCGACATGGAGGAGGTGAGATACCGAGGCGGAGACACCGAGCTCGCAGGGCTGCTGATGGTGCCGCGCGTTCGAAAGCTCGTCGGGCAGACAGGCGGCCCATTGCGCGAAGTCCCGCATCGGTTGCCGGGAGCGGTGCTCATTCACGGATCAGGCAGCAGCGATCGCGACAACGTCTGGGCCTTCACGATCGCGCAGCACATCGCGCGCGTGGGCTTCGTGACATTGTTCCCGGACAAGCGCGGGTCCGGCGCCTCAGAGGGAGACTGGCGCACCACCGGCCTCGAGGGACTCGGCGACGACGCGCTTGCCGCCGTCGCGCTGCTCCAGGGCGACGAGCGGGTGGACGCTGGACGCGTCGGGCTGGTGGGCCTGAGCCAGGGGGGAGTCGTCGCTCCGCTCGCCGCCGCGCGATCGCACGACGTTGCCTTCGTGGTCGGTATCTCCGCGGGGGCTGTCACGCTGGTCGAGCAGATGCGACACGAGATGACCCGGGACCTGGAGCGCGCGGGCGTTCCCGCCGAGGGGATCAGCACCATCGCCGGGGTCGGCGAACTTGCCGTGGCGTACGCGCGCGCGCCCGGGGACTCGTCCTGGTCGGCCTACACCACCGCGCTCACGCAACTCAAGGTCGGCCCGTATGCGGGCGCCGCGGCGGCACTCCCGGCCGCTCGTGAGGACTGGCGCTGGTCGTGGTGGCGGCAGGTCGGCGACGTCGATCCGGTGCCGGCCTGGCGCAGTATCGACCGCCCGGTGCTCGCGGTGTTCGGGGAGGAAGACGAACGGGACAACGTCCCGGTTGCCGAGAGTGTGCGTCGGCTCCAGCAGGCGTTGCGGCCGGAGCTGCACACCCGCAATGCCGTGCGGGTCTTCCCGGGTCTCGGACATGCGCTGGCCGATCCGGACCGCGGTTGGGTCAGCCGGGAAGTGCTCACATACGTGAGCGACTGGATGCTGACCGCGGTCGGTGGGCTCGACCCCACGATGTCGAGGCATTGACGAGGAGGGCGCGGGGCTGCGCTTGCTCCCGCGCCGTGGGCGCGCCATGTTCCGGTCGGTACCCCGAGGTTCCACCCCCCGCGCCGGAGTTCCCCATGCGCTTCGCCCTCCGCGTCGCCGCGCTGAGCGGCCTCGCCGCCGTCCTCCCCCTCTGCCTTGCCGCCCAGGACCAGTCGGCGTACGTGATCCGCCTCGGGCAGGACACCGTGGGTCTCGAGCGGTACACGCGGACGGCGACGCAGCTCAAGGGCGAGTACCTGCTCCGCGCGCCCCGCCCGGTGCACGCCTTGTTCACGGCCGACCTCGACGCCGACGGCGCGCTCCGCCGGTTCGAGCTGATCACGCACAACATCGCCGGCGGTCCCGGACCGGCCGAAACGCGGAGCACGGTCGAGATCACCGGCGACAGCGCCGTGATCACCATCCCGCGCGGCGACAGCAGCGTCACATTCCGGATGGGCGACGCGCGGCACGCCGTGCTCTGGGGCGGCTACACGATTGCGCTCTACGAGCATCTCGCCCGCCGGGCGCGGGCCGCCGGGGCCGCGACCTTCACGAGCCCGGTCCTCACTGCGGGCCAGTTGCGCGGCACGGCCACCGTCACGCGGGGGGCGGGAGACACCCTGCTCGGCACCATCACGCTCTCCATCGGCGCGGTGGGCCCGATCCGGATGACGCTGGACGACGCGGACCGTCTCGACTACCTGAGCGCGGTGGGCACGCCCCTCCAGATCGTGGTCGAGCGCGTGCCTTCGGTGGACATGGCGGCCGCCGGCCCCGACTTCGCGGCCCGACCGCTCGGCACGCTCTCCCCCCGGGACACGGTGGCCGCCGCCGTGGGCGGCGCGGACGTGTGGGTCCAGTACGGACGGCCGCTCAGGCGCGGGCGCGAGATCTTCGGCCAGGTGGTCCCGTGGAACACGGTCTGGCGTCTGGGCGCCAACGCCGCCACCCACTTCCACACGTCGGGCGACCTGCGCGTGGGCGGCGCCGACGTGCCGGCGGGGACCTACACGCTCTGGGCGCTGCCGTCGCCCACGGGCTGGCAGCTCATCGTCAACCGGCAGACGGGCCAGTGGGGTACCGACTACGACGCGGAGCAGGATCTCGTGCGCGTCGCCATGCGGGTGGAGACGCTGCCGCAGCCGGTCGAGCAGATGACCATCGCGATCGAACCCGAAGGCGCCGGCGCCGTGCTGCGCGTGGAGTGGGACCGGACCCGGGCCTCGGTGCCCCTCTCCCGGAAAGACTGACGCCGGCGAGGCCAGAAGGCGCAAACCTCATTCAGGACAGGCTTTATGCCAGAGAAGACCGCGCACGATTTCGACCAGGAGCTGCTCATTCTGTTCGATGCCTACGTCCACGGGGCCATCGACCGCCGGGCCTTCCTCGAGAAGGCGGCGAGGTTCGCGGTGGGAGGCGTTACCGCCGTGATGCTGCTCGAACAACTCAGCCCGCGGTTCGCCGAGGCGCAGCTGGTGCCGAGCGACGACCGCCGGATCGTCCAGGAGTACGTCGAGTTCGACTCGCCCGCCGGGTACGGGAAGGGGCGCGGATATCTGGTGCGCCCCGCCGCGACCGGCCCGCAGCCGGGGGTCCTCGTCATCCATGAGAACCGCGGACTCAACCCGCATATCGAGGACATCGCCCGGCGCGTGGCCCTCGACAACTTCGTGGCCTTTGCGCCGGACGCGCTGTTGCCGCTCGGCGGCTACCCGGGCGACGAGGACCGGGCGCGCGCTCTCTTCCCACAGCTCGACCAGGCGAAGACCCGGGAGGACTTCATTGCGGCGGCCGGGTTCCTGCGGGCCCTTCCAGGGTGCACCGGGAAGATCGGCGCGGTGGGATTCTGCTACGGCGGCGGGATGGTGAACTTCCTCGCCACGCGCCTCGGGAGCGACCTGTCTGCCGGCGTCGCGTTCTACGGCTCGGCCCCCAACCTCGACGACGTCCCGCGGATCAAGGCTCCACTGCTGATCCAGTCGGCCGAGGTCGACGAGCGGATCAACGCCAGCTGGCCGGCCTTCGAGGAGGCGCTCAAGGCCGCCGGGGTGACCTACCAGCGGCACCTGTACCCCGGCACCCAGCACGGCTTCAACAACAACACGACGCCACGCTACGATGCGGCGGCCGCCAAATTGGCCTGGGAGCGGACCATCGCGTTCCTGAACGCGCACGTCCGTGCCTGACGGACCGGGTCAATTGGCCGAGCCCGGGCTCCCAGCCCCTGTCACGCAGTCGGCCCAAAGACGTAGGTCCGCTCTCATGCCTATCTCATGCTCACGAGCGATTGTCCGGCAGGAGTCGTTCGGTAGATTTTCGTCATGATGGACGAGTGTCGTTCGACTCGTACGTTGGTCGGAAAGAGCCGCACCCGTTTCGTACACCGAGAACGAAGAAAGAAGGCTTATCCATATGTCAACGTTGCTGATCGTGGTCTTGGTGGTGCTTCTGATAGGCGGCGGCGGATGGGGATACTCCCGTTGGCGCCAATAGCGGCCACAGGCTAAGGACCCTGGGGGCTCAGCCACACGGTACTGGTGGATCTGGACCCGGACCGTGTGCCCTGTGCTTCCCCGGGGCCCGCCACGCCGGCCAGTCGTGCCCGTTGTGTCCGCGTAACTGACTGCGCCCGCCGCTGCGGGTCCCTTCAGGGCGTTCCTCGTCACAGGAGTCTGTCAATGAACTCGATGAAGATGCCCAAGAACCTCGGCATGTTGTTGCTGGGCATCTGGCTCATCGCCACCGGACTCATCCCCCTGCTCAATCTCAGTTTCTCTGGCCTGGGCACGATCATGGCTATCCTCGCTATTGCAGCGGGTGCCCTGATCCTCGCGGGCCGACAGACGGGACAGCCCATCTGATCTCAATCGAGGTCCCGCAACCGGTATCGAGCGCGCGCTGCGATGCCACGCAATGAGGAGGTTCCATGAAGCCCAGTACGAAGAACCAGGCGAAGGGCAAGCTGCATGAGCTGAAGGGCAAGGCCAAGGAAGCAGCCGGGAAGCTCACCCAGGACCCGGACCTGGAAGCGGAGGGGAAGGCCGAGAAGACGATGGGGAAGGTGCAGAAGAAGGTCGGCGAGATCGGGGAGGTCCTCGGTCAGTAGCCGGCCAGGCCGGCCCGACCTACCCGGTCGTGAGCAGCTGGTCCCTGCTTCCTCCACCGCGCCGCAGGTCGGTCAGGCGCTCCGGACGCTCAGGCCGAGGGGTCCTTGGGAAGGTCCCGGGAGCGGGTACGGCTCACCCCGGTCAGGATCCCGATGCCGAACAGGATGACGGAGGCGATGATGACCCAGATGGTGGGGGCTCCCAGCTTGAGCAGGCCCCACGCTACGCCTCCGATCACGACCAGAGAACCTGCGACATAGAGCGCGAAGGACATGACGCGGCCTGCCTCTCTCCCCGGGGTGCGCCAATATACGATGTTCGTCCGTCCCCTGAAAGCCGGATTCGCCCCTGCGTCACCTCGCTTCCAGGGCCCGCGTGCTGGCGCGTGCGCGCCGACGGGATAGGTTGCTCCGTGTGGCCGCCGCGCCTGCTGTCCCGAGGCGGTGACCCTCCGGCCAGCAGGGAGCCCCCGACCACAGGGCACTTGAGGACGGACAGGAACCGACACGGGAGGCCGAGTGCGGTTGCCGTTCACCTGGAGCCGACGGCGCATGCTCTGGACCATTGCGATATCCGCGCTGGCCACGCTTCTGCTGGTGGTGCTGGCGATGAACTTCGCCACGCCGGAGAAGAACCTGGAACGCAAGATCGAGCATCGCTTCTCGATCGCCGATCCGCAATTCCGGCGCGAGATGTCCGTGATGCTCGGGCCGTCGATCATCGCCGGCAACCGCGTGGTCGCGCTGCAGAACGGCGCCGAGATCTTCCCGGCCATGCTGGACGCCATCCGCGGCGCGCGCACCTCGGTCACCTTCGAGACCTACATCTACTGGTCGGGCGAGATCGGCCTGGAGTTCACCAAGGCGCTCTCCGATCGCGCCCGCGCCGGCATCCCCGTCAATGTCACGATCGACTGGGTCGGGAGCCTCCGGATGGACCAGGCCATGCTGGACAGCATGGAGGAGGCGGGCGTGCGGCTGCAACGCTATCGCCCGCTGCGCTGGTACAACCTGGGCCGCATGAACAACCGCACCCACCGCAAGCTGCTGGTGGTGGACGGCCGGGTCGGCTTCACCGGTGGCGTCGGCATCGCCGATCAATGGCAGGGCCACGCGAAGACCCCCGAGGAGTGGCGCGACACGCACTTCCGCATCGACGGACCGGCGGTCGCGCAGCTCCAGGCGGCATTCAACGACAACTGGATCAAGTCCACCGGCGAGGTGCTGAACGGCGCGACGTATTTTCCCCCCCTGGAACCCGCCGGCGCGATGGACGCGCACCTCTTCATGGCCTCACCCTCCGGCGGCAGCGAGAGCATGCACCTGATGTTCCTGATGGCGATCGCCGCGGCCGAGCACACCATCGACCTCGCGGCCTCCTACTTCGTGCCCGACGGGTTGCTCATCAAGGCCATCGTCGCCGCTCGCCAACGCGGCGTCCGGGTGCGGGTCCTGCTCCCCGGGCCGCACGCCGACTCGGAGGTCGCGAAGATCTCGTCCAAGGGCGCCTGGGGCGACCTGCTGCAAGCCGGCGTGTTGATCTACGTGTACCAGCCGACGATGATGCACACGAAGATGCTGATCGTGGATCGCGAGCTGGTCTCGGTCGGCTCGACCAACGTCGACAGCCGATCACTCCGGCTCAATGACGAAGCGAGTCTCAACGTCTACGACCGGGCCTTCGCGGAGCAGATGACGGAGGTCTTCGAAGCCGACCTCGGGCCGACGCTGCCGTACACCTACGAGATGTGGAAGCGCCGGCCGCTGCGGGAGAAGCTGGCGGAGAAGATCCTGTGGCCGATCAAGTCGCAGATCTGATCACGGCCGCACCTGTCGCAGCCTGATGAGGGGTTGCAGCCTCCGACAGGCCCGCTGGCCCTCGTGATCGTGATGCCGAGGCCCTACCGGTACCCGGCGGCCTGCAGCTCGAACAGCTCCGCGTACCGGCCGTGCTGGGCCAGCAGCTCCTCGTGCGTCCCCATCGCCTCGACCTCGCCGTCCGCCAGGACCAGGATCCGGTCCGCCATCCGCACGCTGGAGAACCGGTGGGAGATGAGCACCGCCGTCTTGCCCTCGCTCAGCTCCTTGAAGCGCTGGAACACCCCGAACTCCGCTCGCGCGTCGAGCGACGCCGTCGGCTCGTCCAGGATCAGCACCTGCGCGTCGCGCATGTACGCCCGGGCAATGGCGACCTTTTGCCACTCGCCGCCTGACAGGTCCACGCCTCCCTTGAAGCGCTTCCCGATCATCTGGTCGTAGCCTCCCGGCAGGTTCCGGATCACCTCGTCCGCGAGGCTCTGCTCCGCGGCCTGCCGGATCCGGGCCCGGTCGTCCCGCGCCTCGATCTGCCCCACCGCGATGTTCTCCGCCGCGGTCAGGTGATACCGAACGAAATCCTGGAAGATCACGCCCAGGTTGGCGCGCAGTTCCGCCAGGTCGTACTCTCTGAGATCGTACCCGTCGAGCAGAATCCTGCCCTCGTCGGGATCGTAGAGCCGGGCCAGCAGCTTCACGAGCGTGGTCTTGCCGGCGCCGTTCTCTCCCACGAGCGCCAGGACCTCGCCCGCCTTGAGGGTAAAGGTCAGGTGCCGCACCGCCCATCGCTCGGCGCCGGGGTACCGGAATCCGACATCCTCGAAGTCGAACCCCCGTACGATGCGGTGCGGGAACGGGCGCGGCTGCTCCGGCGACAGGATCTCCGGCTGGATTTCGAAGAACGAGAACAGGTCATCGAGGTACAGCGCCTGACCCGCCGTCTGCGAGAATCCGACCAGCAGGTTCTCGAGCAGGTTCCGGAGGCGCCGGAACGACCCCGCCAGGAAAGTCAGGTCGCCGATGGTGAACTGCCCGCGCAGCGTGCTCCAGGCCAGGTACGCATACGCCACGTAGTAGCCCGCCGTCCCCAGCGTGGTGAGGACGCCGCCCCACCCCGCGCGCCGCACTGCCAGCGCCCGGTTGGCCTGGAACAGGTCCGTCGAGAGCCGGCGGTAGCGCTCGATGAGGAACCCGCTCAGGCCGAAGATCTTCACCTCCTTGGCGCTCTCCACGCTGGCCGCCGTCTGCCGGACGTAGTCCAGCTCGCGGCGCTCGGGCGTGCGCGCGTACGCCAGGGAGTAGCTCTGCGCGTTGAAATGCGCCTCGCCCACGAACGCCGGCACCAGCGCCAGTGCCAGCAGGAGGATCAGCCACGGCGCGTAGATCATGAGCCCCGCGGCGAAGCTGATGATCGTGACGATGTCCTGCGTTTGTCCGAACAGCTGGCTCATCAACACCATCCGCCCGGTCGTCTGCCGCCGGGCGCGCTCCAACCGGTCCTGCAGCTCGGCGTCCTCGAAGTCTTCGAGGTCGAGCGTCGCGGCATGCTCCATCAGCCGAATGCTGGTGGCGTTGGTGAACTGTTCCGACAGGAGGGCGTCGAACAGCGATACGAGCCGCCCGAGCACGTCGGACAGCACAGCGAGCCCGAACTCCAGGACCACGAGCCAGGCAAGGCCGTTCAGGAGGCCGCTGGAAAGCCATTCTCTCAGGGTGCCTGGCGCGTCGGGGATGCCGGCGAGCCGGAGCACCTCGTCGATGATGAGCTTGCCGACGAAGAGCGTGGCCACCGGCAGGAGCGCCCGGACCAGGCGGAGCACCAGGGTGAGGACCGTGTAGAACGGACTGGTGTCCCAAATCTGCTTGAGGAACGGCGGCAGGTTCCGAAGAGCACCGAAGCGTTCGCGCCACGACTTCGGTGTCGAGGCTGGCGCGCCACCCGTGCCCGGTGGCAGGGGCACCGCTCGCCCGCCCATGGCATAGTGCTTCGGCATCTTCCAATCATACAGCGCCAGACGGCGAGACGCTGTGGGAATGCGGATCGCCGTGGGAATGCAGAATGCAGATTGCGGAATGGACCACCGGCCGCTGGCCGCGGCGGCGTTCCCGTCCCGTCTGACTTCTCCGGAACGCTCAGCGGCGACTGGCGCAGCACTCGCGCGCATGCGAAGTTCCGTGAGCGTATCGCTGCCGCGCCATGCCGCGGACGAACGAGTCGCCCGCGGATGACGCGCCAATCCCCGTGGCGCCGTCCGCTCCGAAAGGCTGGCCGCGCCCGGTCTCTCGATGGAGTCACCGATGGCCACCAAACGTGAGATTACGGAGAACGAAGCCAAGCGCGTGGGAGCAACGCTCGGAGTCGACTGGCACACGGTTGACCTGGGTGAGTTCCGCCGCGGCCTGGAGGTCGAGCTCGAGCACGGCGCCCGGGATCCCGAGACCAACGTCACCAACGACGACCTCTCCCTGACCGGCAAGATCGCCCTGGCGCACTTGCGGGAGTTCCCGGATTACTACACGCGGCTCTCCAAGATGGAAGCCGAGGCCGACGCGTACTGGGCAACGCGCCGCTAGCGACCGCAGCGGCCGCGCCACTGCGTCGGGCATTCCACAGGGAGGACATCCATGGATCCCGCGCACATCATGGTGGCGCCGACGCTCGACGTCGGCCTGCTCATCGCGCGCCTCGTGATCGGCCTGCTGATGGCCGCACACGGAGCGCAGAAGCTCTTCGGCTGGTTCGGCGGCCACGGACTGAGCGCGACGGGCGAGTGGTTCGTGCAGATCGGCTTCAATCCGGGCCGCCTGTTCGCCACGCTGGCCGCGCTGTGCGAGTTCATGGGCGGCCTGCTCGTCGCCCTGGGGCTCTTCGGACCCGTCGGCCCCGCCCTCATGCTCGCCGTCATGGTGGTCGCCGCGATCGGCGTGCACTGGCGGAACGGCCTGTTCGCCACCAACAACGGGATCGAGCTCCCCGTGCTCTACGCCACCGCAGGCGTCGGGCTCGCGCTCAGCGGACCGGGCCGATACTCGCTTGACGCGCTGCTTGGCATCCGTTCCCCGTGGACCACGACCGCGATCTGGGGCGCGCTCGTGGTCGGCGCCGTCGGCGGGTTCGTGAACCTCGCGCTCCGGCGCGCGCCGCCGGCCGCGCCGGCTTCCTGACGGCGGAGTGATCCGCGAGCAGTGGCCGGAATGACGCAGCGGCATTCGGGTCCTCGTGGATCGCCTGTGGCCGCGCGGACTCTCCAAGGCCGCCGCCGCGGTGGACTTCTGGGCCTCTGCATTCCGAGTTCCCCACCCTCGTTCCCCTCCACACTCGGCGCTCGGGTCGGCCTAACACCCGCCTAACGCCCACCTCGACGGCCCCTCCGACGCCCATCTAACGCGCCCGGAGCATCTCTCCTCCCAGGCGCCTCGCGGTGAGGCGCCTGCACACCGGGCTCGTGGAAACACGCCGTCCGAGCCCACGAGAAAGGACGGCCTACTATGCGAACCATTGCTCGGCCATCGCGGCCGGGCGGCGACGGGTACGTCACGCCCCGCACCGCCGACTGGCGGCTCAGGGGCGCGCTGGCCCTCGACGTTCATGGCATGAGCGAGACGGGACCCGCGCGTCCCTCCAACGATGACGCGTTCCTCATTGCGGACATCAGGCCGGATGCGTCGGACGATGGCCCGACCAGCACTGCCCTTCCGTTCGTCTGTGTGGCCGACGGCGCGGGGGGACACGCCGGCGGGAGCCGCGCCAGCCGCCTGGTCATCCGCACGCTGGTGCACGAGGCCGTGACCCGTGCCCGCCGGGACGATTGGGCTCCGGCACAGAGCACGGCGGCCGTCGAGCGCTCGCTCGTGGAGGTGGTGCACGCCTGCCAGCAGGCGGTCATGCAGTGCGGCACCGCGCACCGGAACCTGGCCCGGATGGCCACCACGCTCACCCTCGGCCTGGTCCGGGAGCGGACGCTCCACGTGGCACACGTGGGGGACTCCCGCTGCTACCTCCACCGGCATGGCACCCTCGTCCAGGTGACGGCCGATCAGACGGTGGCCGGGGCGCTGGAGCAGTCCGGGGTGGACCTGCCCGCCGACAGCCACCTCCACCACGTCCTCGCGAACGCGCTCGCCGCGAACCGCGACTCCGTGGACGTGGAAACCCACAGCGTTGCCCTCGATGCGGGCGACGCCTTCCTGTTCTGCACGGACGGGCTCACCAGGGTCGTGACCGACGAGGACATTCTCGCGACCCTCGCTCGCGAGCAGTCGGCAAGAGCCGCCAGCCGCGAGCTCATGGGGCGCGCGCTTGCGCGCGGCGCGCCCGACAACGTGACGGTCGTGGTCGGCTGCCTGCGATCGGGTGGTCGCTGAGGCCTCGCGTTCCGTTTCACCACCGAAGGAGGAGACCATGTTGCGCATACTGCGGATTGCCGTACCGGTCGCCGTCGCGAGCGTTCTGGGTTCCGGAGTCGCCGCGGCGCAGTACCAGAACACGACCCGCGTGGGCTCGTACCTGGTCTACCACTTCGACGTGCGGGACCCGGGCGTCGGCGCCCAGCTGGACGTCCCCATCACGTCCCGGTTCACGCTGTACCCGTCCGGCGGGGTCTTCCTGGTCGATGAGGGCTCGCTGTGGGGCATCAACGCGGACGTGAAGTACTGGCTGACCTCACCGCTGTACTTCGGAGGCGGGCTGAACATCATGCAGCGCTCGGTGGCGGGCACCGACAGGACCGATGCCGGCGTGAACCTGCTCACCGGGGTCGAAGGACACATGAGCCAGCGGCTCCATCCGTTCGCAGAGGGCCGCGTGATCCTCAACGAAGGGAGCGCGTTCCTGCTCGGCGCGGGGCTCAGAATCGCGCTCTGAAGAACCGCGAATGACCAACGATGAATGACCAATGGCCAATGTCCAATGTGCAATGCCGAATGGTGATACTTCTACATTGGACATTGGTCATTGGCCATTGGTCATTGACCATTGGTTATTGGACATTCACCATTGATCATCAGGTCTCCAGCTCCCCGAGCCGCCGCTCGAAGAACCGCCGCTCCGGCTCCTGCCGGGTGAGTGCCAGCGCGCGCTCGTACGCCGCCCGCGCCTCCGCCGTCCGGCCGAGCCGCCGGCACAGATCGGCACGGGCCGCATGGATCGGCTGATACCCCTCGAGGTCGCCTCGCTGCAGGATCCCGTCGATCAGATTGAGGCCTGCCACGGGGCCGTCCCGCATCGCCACGGCAACGGCCCGGTTCAGCTCCACGACCGGCGAGGGCTCGGCCTCGAGGAGCAGCTCGTACAGGCTCGCGATCTGCGCCCAGTCGGTATCGTCGGCGGTGCCCGCCTCGGCGTGCACCGCGGCAATGGCGGCCTGGAGCGTGTACGCGCCGAACCCCCGCGACCGCAGCGCCCGCTCCACCAGTGCCACCCCCTCCGCAATCAGCTCGCGATCCCAGCGGGAGCGGTCCTGCTCGCCGAGCAGGACCAGGTCGCCCGTGGCGGACGTGCGCGCGGCCCGCCGGGCCTCATGCAGCAGCATCAGCGCCAGCAAACCCGCCGATTCCGGCTCCGGCAGCAGGTCAACCAGCAGCCGCGCCAGCCGGATCGCCTCAGCCGAGAGGTCGGCCCGTGTCAGCACCCCGCCGGCTGACGCGGAGTAGCCCTCGTTGAACACGAGGTAGATCACCCGCAGGACGGCGTCCAGCCGAGCCGGCAGCTCGCGCAGCGACGGCACCTCGTAGGGGACGCGTGTCTCGCGGATCTTCGTCTTCGCCCGCACGATGCGCTGCGCCACCGTGGGCGTCGCCACGAGAAACGCCCGCGCGATCTCCTCGGTGGAGAGGCCGCACACCTCGCGGAGGGTGAGCGCCACCTGCGCCTCGGGCGGCAGCACGGGATGACAGCACGTGAAGACGAGGCGCAAGCGGTCGTCCTGGAGGTCTTCCCCGCCCTCGTCCGGGCCCGGGCCGGCGCCGTTGCCCAGCTCGGCCGCGATCACCGCCAGCGAGGCGTCGAACCGGGCGCGCCGGCGCAGGGCGTCGATGGCCTTGAAGCGTCCGGTGGACACGAGCCACGCGCGTGGACTGGCGGGCACCCCGTCGCGCGCCCACTGGGTGAGGGCCGCGGCGAACGCGTCGTGCAGCGCCTCCTCGGCAAGATCGAAGTCACCCAGGAGCCGGATCAAGGTGGCGAGGACGCGGCGGGACTCCGACCGGTAGATCCGGTCCACGATGTCCCGCGCGTCATCGTCCCCGGCACCCGTCACCCGCGGCCGTCCCCCTGGCCCACCAACTCGAACCGCTCGATGGGCCGCAGCTCGATGCCCCATCCCAGCTGCTCGTTCATCAGGGCCGCCGGATGGCGTGAGGCCACCCGGATGGCCTCGTTCATGTCGCGGGCCTCGATGATGAGGAGCCCGCCGAGCTGTTCCTTGGTCTCGACGTACGGGCCGTCGGTGGTGAGGGTCTTCCCGTTCCGGGGCCGCAGGGAGGCGGTCATCCGCGTCGGCGCCAGGCTCCCCATGGCCACCACGTGACCGCCCTTCCTGAGGTCCTCGTCCAGCGTGCCGCACTCGACGCCGATGGCCGCCTTCTGGCTCGTGGTGAGGGCCTCCCATTTTGGCTCGTGGTAATACGCCAGCAACAGGTACTTCACGGTTCCTCCCGATCGTGTGCGAGTGTGTTCGTGAGGGAACCTCAAGCACAAGTCGAAACGGTGGGGTGCGGAGGCCGCGTCCCCACCGCGAGACTTGTGCAGAGCTTCCTTAGAGACTCACCAGCGTCTTGAAACCGCCGTACAGCATGCGCTTCACGTCGAACGGCATGGCCTGGCCGTCCATCATCTTCGCGATGCGCGGGTCCTTCATCGCCCGGGCGTTCACCCGGTCCCGGTGCGCGCGCGACTTGAAGACGATGAACGAGAACAGCACCGTTTCGCCGCGTTTGAGCGCCAGGCGGCGGGGGAACGTGACGCCCATCCCCTTCACGTTCAGGTCGTCACCCACGCACTCGCGGAACTCGAGCGCGCCGTGGTCCTTCCACACGCGTCCACCCTTCCGCGCCATCCGGCGGTACGCCGCCAGGTTCTTCTTCGGCAGCGGAATGACGAATCCGTCCACGTAAGACACTTGACCTCCTGGTTCAGGAACGCCGCGCCTTCGCCGCCTGCTGCATCGCCTCGAATCCCGCGGCCGCCTGCTGCACGTCCTCCGGGAAATCCGCCATCTCCTGCACCTGGCGAATCTCGATCACCTCGTTGTCGCCCCCCGGGCAGCGCGAGGCCCACCGTACCGCCTCTTCCTTGGACGGCACGTCGATCATCCAGTACCCGCCGAGCACTTCCTTGGTCTCGATGAACGGGCCATCGGTGACCGTGGGCTTGCCGCCCCGGAACGAGACGCGCGCGCCCATGGACGGCGGATGGAGACCGTCGAGCGACAGCAGCACGGCGGCCTTCTGGAGCTCTTCGTTGTACTTCATCATCGCGGCCACCGCCTTGGCGTCCGGCACAGTGCCGGGGGCGGCCTTCTCGTAGCCCTTGGGGATCATCAGCATCATGAAACGCATGGTGTTCCTCCCGATCTGGCAGCATCTGGGGTCCGTCGGCGGGGGGCACGGCCGGAACGCCGTGACCACCGACTCACCTTGTAGTCGTCCGGGGCCTTTCGAATTCGACAACGCGGCTGACGGCCGGCGGGCGGGGCGGCTGGGACCGCGTTCGCCCGGTCTATGTCCTTGCGTCACAAGACCCTGCACCAATACGCCAGCCCGGGGCCGTCGTCAATGGGGCCTGCCGGGATTCCCCAACGCCGGCGTCTTTCGGGGGCAACGGCCCTCGAGGAGCAGTCAGATACGGACGCCGCGGGCGACGGCCGTGGCCAGGAAGACTATGAGGAACAGCAGGACCAGCTGAGCGTAGCTCGCTCGGGCCAGGCGGGGCGCGCGGCTCAGGTCAGGCGACTCCGACCGCCGCAGCGCGACACGCCAGCGGATCAGCGTGGTCATCGGGGCGATCTCGAGCAGGAGAACAAGGACCACGAGCCCCATCTTGGCCAGGAACAGGGGCTGATCGAGATAGTACGCCGTTCCTTTCTCCAGGCCACCGAAGGCGCGCCACAGTCCCGTACCGATCGCGAGCAGCCCCGAGATTCCCCAGAGGTTGTCGGCGAAGAACGCAGGCCGCAGGTCCGAGGAAAACCGGGCCGCCTGCAGGGCCCGGGCGCGCACGAACACCGCGCCGACCCCGATGGCCAGGGCAAGCAGGTGCACCGACGCCACGAGCCAGCGCACGACAACGTCGTTTTCGAGGATGGCGAGCATTGGAGACTATACGCCGCCGTCGCCATTTCGATCCCACCCGGCTCTGTGGCCGGGCAGCGCCACCGCGCCGGCTGAGCCGCGCTAGCACCGCGCTGCGCCTTCCATTGACGGACTGATGGAGGATGGCGCTCGTGATTGCCCGCACCAGCACCGGACTCGTGGCACTCGCCGCCCTCGGGCTCGCCCCCGCGGCGTGGGCGCAGGCCCGCGAGCCCGCAGCCGGGCCCCGGATTCAGGGCGCGAGCTTCGCCATAGCGCGCGCGACCTCGACAGGCTCGATGGCGTTCTACGGCGCACGCAGAGTCGGGCCGGGCCTGGCCATGGTCGGCGTGACGGCAAACCCGGGCACGGGAGCCCGGGCCCTGATCGCCGGTGCCGGCAGCCGCGTGCGCTTTGGCGCCACGAGTGGCGTCACCGCGATCGTGGCCGGCGCGCAATCCACCGAGGGGTCGACCCTGCGCCTCTACCTGCTCCCCACGGTCGTGGTGGGTCGTGTGACGGTGGCCGCGACGGCAACGGCGTATCAGCCCGTGGGGGGCGACGCGCCGCGCGAGGCGGCGATCAATCCCCTCTCGGTCACGGTGCGCGCGATGCCGGAGCTGAGCGCGGGCCTCGCGGTGGTGGTCCAGGCGGCCGAGGGGCGCCCGACACGAACCGGGCTCGGGCCGGCCCTGCGAATCCGGACCCCGGCGGGAGCCCTCTGCGTGGAGTTCCTGCCGTTCGGGCTCCCTCGACCCGAGATCCGGGGGTCGTTCAGCGTGGCGCGCTGACGGCCCGGTCGCGCCTCGCATGACATTGTGGCCCCTTCACGGGACCCGCACCCGCGGCAGCACTCGGGTGATGACCGTGAAGTCGGCCGTAGGCGGTCGCCCCGACCGCAAGGCGGTGTCCGGGTGACGCGCGAGCGGGCCCGCGATCAGCGAGGCTGTGCCGGCGCCGGCCGGTGCGTGATGACGTCGCCGAACGGCCGGATGGCCTCGCTCAGCGTGCGCGCTTCCTGCGCTCCCACCGCGATCACTTCCACGGCCGTCACGGCGCGCACGGTGGCGGTCCGGCGCACGTTCTGGAACACGGCGACCTCGCCGAAGTGCTGCCCAGGGCCGAGCCGGGCGAGGGTCTCCGTGCGTCCCTGCTCCTCCCGGACCACTTCCACCTCGCCCTGCCAGATCAGGTAGAGCTGCTGCCCCAGCTCCCCCTGGCGCACGATGGGCTGGCCGGCCTCGTAGTGCTCGCGCCGCAGCCCGAACGGCTCCCGTGGCCGGATCTCCACGATGTCCCGACCCACCAGCGGCGTCACGATCCAGTCGAACAGGATGCGGAGCCTCCGTTCGAACGTCGGCACGTACCGGATGAAGATCGCGCGCCACATGATCCAGGCGGGCACGCCCGTGATCTCGATGCCCTTCAGCTGCGCGATGGCCCGCCGCCGTCCGAGTCCACAGGCGTCGCCGATCCCCGTGAACCGGTACGGCCGGAGCGGCTTTCCGCGCACCGCCCGCAGGATGTTGCGGCCCGCCTGCCGGCCCGCCGTCATGGCGAAGATGGCGAGCTGCGGGCACGCCCCGCCCCGCGGGTGGGGCACGGCCGCACAGTCGCCGGCGGCCCAGACGTTCACCGCGCCGGGCACGCGGGTGAACTCGTCCGTCACGAGCCGCCCGCGGTCGTCCCGCTCGTACGGGAACTGGTCGAGCAGCGGGGTGAGCGCGGTGCCCGCCGAGCTGATGATCGAGCGCGTCGGAATCCGCTCGCCGTCGCTCAGGACCGCTTCTTCCGGGGTCGCGGCCGCGAGCCGCACCCCCAGGCGAAACTCGAGTCCCTGCGACGCGAGGTATCGCTCCGCGTACCGCACCAGCCGCGGATGGTGGTCGAGCAGCTCCGGCAGGATGCGCTCCCCGCTGTGCACGATGATGACACGCGCATCTGCCGGATTGATCCCCGGGTACTCGCGCCGCGCCAGGACGCGGATGTAGTCCTTGAGCTCCGCGGCGACCTCGATGCCCCCGTAATTGCCGCCCACCACCACGAACGTGAGCAGGCGGCGGCGCTCGGCGGGATCGGGCTCGATCTCCGCGAGCTCCAGCATGCTGAGGATGTGATTCCGGACCTTGAAGCAGTCCCAGTAGGTCTTGAGCTTGAGCGCGTGCTCGGCGATCCCGGGAAAGCGGGAGAGGTCGTCCACCGACCCGAGGCCCACGAGCAGATGATCGAACGGCAGCTCGTACTGGCGGCCGTCGAGGTGCCGGCTCGTCGTAACCACCCGGCGCTCCAGGTCGATGCCCTCGATCTCCGCGTTGTGGAACTTGGCCGGCGGGAACATGCGGCGGGCGGCACTGATGATCTGGCCCGGCTGGATGCGTCCCGTGAGCATTTCGGCGATGAAGCCGTGGAACGTGTGGAAGTTGTCGCGGCCGACGACCGTCACCTCGACCTCGCCGCGCCGGATGGCCCCGCGCAGGGCCCGGACGCAGTTGAGGCTGGACCAGCCGCTGCCAAGGCACACGACGCGAGGAACGCTGCCGCTCATCGTCACACTCCGCTGATGGTACTGCGGCGGGGGCGCGCGGCCCCCGCCGTGCGACGCGACCACCACTCCCGCAACGGCCCGAGCGCGGCGCGGTACCCGACGTCCACCACTTCGGCAATGCGGTGGAACTCGAAGATGCCCACGTGGTCCACCGGCGCGTGGAAGTACAGGTCCGCGGTCTCGCGGACCCGCCGGGTCTCCTGCGTGCTGGCCACCACCGCGACTCGGGCAAGGGTCTCGAAAATGGAGGGGTACGACGGGGCCGATCGCCCACGCGTCCACCGGTCCCGCAGCAGGTGCCAGTTGGTGGGCGTCTCCGGGTACTCCGTCCGCGCGTCCACGCCGGGTGAGGCGTCGCTGGCGAGCACGGCGCCCTCCACGCCCCGCGACAGCAGGGCCGCGGGCAGGTTGTTGAGCACGCCCCCGTCCACGAGCAGGTCGCCGTCCTCGCCCACGATCGGCGGCGCGACGCCGGGGATCGCGATGCTCGCGAGGGTGCCGCGTGCCACCCGGCCGGTCCGGTGCACCACCAGGTTCGACCGCGTGAGGTTTGCCGAGCACGCGAAGCACTCGATCCAGCAGTCCTCGTAGTCGAGGTCCCCGAACATCTCCTCGAGCATCCGCTGGGCGGCCCGATGGGTCACGATGGAGGCGAACGGGATCGTGTAGGCCCGGTGCGGATGGTGATGCAGCCAGCCGTGCCGGTTCATCGCCACGATCTCGTCGAGCGGCAGCCCGGCGGCGTACTGCGCCGCGATCACGGACCCCATGCTCGTCCCGCCGATCTCGTCCACCGGAATGCCGATCTCCTCGAGCGCGCGCAGGAAGCCGATGTGCGCGAGCCCCCGGGCCCCGCCGCCGCTCAGGATCACCAATCCGGTCGCCGCGAGCGCGCCGACGTAAACGAGGCCGCCGATGATGCCGCCCTCCGCTTCGCCGAACGACTCCGGGGTGACGTAGCAGCTGCGGGGCACGCCATCGACGTCCTCGAGCTCGGCGGAGCCCTTGTAGCGATCGCCGAACGTGCGCCTGAGCGTGTCCTCGGTCGCAAGCAGCGACAGCTCCGCCCGGTCGAAACCCGAGGACAGGAGCTCGTCGATGGCCGCCTGAAGCGCGTCCTCGCTCTTGAACAGCGCAATCGCCTCGCGGGTCGTCTCGAGTCGGGTCGCTTCGGTCATGGCAGCCTCCTAGTGGTCTCCTGCGCGGCCCCCGAACGAAGCGAAATAGGGGTTGTCCCGTAAGGTGCGCCATCACGCGCGGCGAAAGGCCGGCGGCAACCCATACGGCTATGACGAGCGCGCGATGCAGCAGATGTTCGGGCGTGGCACGCGGGTGGCATCGGCCGAGCTTCAGGCCGCACCGTCATTCCCGCGAAATTGAGCAGGCACGTCGTGCACCCCGCGCACGACTACACGGTGCGGGGCACCGTCTACACTGCATCAATGGAATCCAGCTACCGTGCAAGTTACCGGAATAATCGAAAATAGCTGGACCCCCGTTTTCGCGGGGTTGACGAGGAAGAGTTTTGCAGCGTGCCCGTTGATGGCCGAGCAACATAGCAGCGGACCGAGAGATCACCCCCTCCCTACCCTCCCCCATCATGGGGGAGGGTTTCGAGGCGTGAAGTCGATTCAGGCTGTTTTCTTGATCTTTACCGTAACCCCATTCGCCATGGTGCCGGTAAAGTTGCCGTCCGCATCCGGTTGAGTGAACGTGTAGCAGCGCTTCTCGCCACCTTCGGGAGAGAGGCAGCTCAAACCACCCTCTTCGCCCCAGGTGCCGGTTTCGGTTGCGCCGCCGGTAGGTGCGTTGGAGAAGGTGCCATCGGCCTTGATGGTGTTCACGCCGCTGGTGCCGTCGCTGCGGGTATATTCATAAGTGCCCGGCTCCATCGGCCAGGAGGCAACGGTCGCTTCCGCGGCCGCGGGTTCGACCTGGGCATTTGCGTCGGCAGTCGTCTCCGTTTCCGAGCACGCGGCGAGCGCCGCCAGTCCGCAAAGCATCGCAATCTTCTTCATGGCTTCCCTCCTGTTGGAAGGAGGCGAACTATCATATTTTGAGTGCCGCGA